>JAGXRS010000401.1 GCA_018335615.1 Hydrogenophaga sp.
GGCGACATGGCCAAGGCCGAAGAGCTGCTGCGCGTCAAGCTCGGCACCAAGGCCGGCAAGGCCGCCAGCCGTGTCACGGCCGAAGGCGTGATCACCAGCTTCGTCAATGGCTCCACCGGTGCCGTGATGGAAGTCAACTGCGAAACCGACTTCGTCACCAAGAACGACAGCTTCCTGGCGCTGGCCAATGCCGCTGCCCAGCTCGCGGCCGAGCACAACCCGGCCGACGTGGCAGCCCTGGGCGCGCTGCCCTACAGCCAGGACGGCTTTGGCCCCACCCTGGAAGACGTGCGCAAGGGCCTGATCGGCAAGATCGGCGAGAACATGAGCTTCCGCCGCTTCCAGCGTTACAGCGGCAGCGACAAGCTCGCCACCTACCTGCACGGCACCCGCATCGGCGTGGTGGTGGCCTATGAAGGCGACGATGTCGCCGCCAAGGACACCGCGATGCACATCGCGGCCATGAAGCCCGTCTCGCTGACCAGCGCCGACGTGCCCGCCGAGTTCATCGAGCGCGAGCGCTCGGTGGCCACGGCCAAGGCCGACGAAGCCAACAAGGAACTCGTGGCCGCCGGCAAGCCAGCCCAGAGCGCCGAGATCGTCGCCAAGCGCATCGACGGCGCCGTCCAGAAGTACCTGAAGGAAGTCTCGCTGTTCAACCAGCCCTTCGTGAAAAACGACAAGCAGACCGTTGAGCAGATGCTCAAGGCCTCGGGCACCACGGTCAAGTCGTTCACGCTGTACGTCGTGGGCGAAGGCATCGAGAAGAAGGTCGACGACTTCGCCGCTGAAGTCGCCGCCCAGGTGGCCGCTGCACAAGGCGCCTGATTCCGGGCTGGGCCTGTCCAGCGCTTTTGCTGACTGAGACGACGGGCCGCAAGGCCCGTTGTCTTGTGTGGACCTGGCCGGTGGGGCGAGCGTGACCACAGGGCCTTGACCGGCACATCGGTACACTTGACCTTTGTGCGATTTGTTATTTGATTTCCAGAGAGTTGCCCATGCCCGCTTACAAACGGATCCTGCTGAAGTTGTCAGGTGAAGCCCTGATGGGCGACGATGCCTTCGGCATCAACCGCGCCACCATCGTGCGCATCGTCGAAGAGATTGCCGAAGTCACCCGCCTGGGCGTGGAAGTCGCCGTCGTCATCGGTGGCGGCAACATTTTCCGTGGCGTGGCGGGTGGATCGGTGGGCATGGACCGCGCGACGGCCGATTACATGGGCATGCTGGCCACGGTGATGAACTCGCTCGCCCTGGCCGATTCGATGAACAAGGCGGGCATCGTCGCCCGCGTCATGTCGGCCATTGCCATCGAGCAGGTGGTCGAGCCCTATGTGCGCCCCAAGGCCCTGCAGTACCTCGAAGAGGGCAAGGTGGTGGTGTTTGCCGCCGGTACCGGCAACCCCTTCTTCACCACCGACACTGCCGCAGCCCTGCGCGGCGCCGAGATCGGCGCCGAGATCGTGCTCAAGGCCACGAAGGTGGACGGTGTCTACACCGCCGACCCCCACAAGGACGCGTCGGCCACACGCTACGCCACCATCTCGTTCGACGAGGCCATGGCCCGCAACCTGCAGGTGATGGACGCTACCGCGTTCGCCCTGTGCCGCGACCAGAAGCTGCCCGTCAAGGTGTTTTCGATCTTCAAGCCGGGCGCCCTGCGCAATGTGGTGCTGGGCGGCGACGAAGGCACCCTGGTCCACGTCTGATGCCGCCGGGCATCGCCATTTATTGAGGAGCATTCATGAGCACCGCCGAGATCCGCCAGACCGCCGAGCACAAGATGCAGCAGTCGCTGGAAGCCCTGAAGAACAGCCTGTCGCGCGTGCGCACCGGCCGGCCCAATCCGCAATTGCTCGACACCGTGCATGTGGACTATTACGGGTCCATGCTGCCGCTGTCGCAGGTGGCCAACCTCACGCTGCTGGACGCCCGCACCATCGGTGTTGCGCCCTGGGAAAAAGGCATGGGCGCCAAGATCGAGAAGGCCATTCGCGAGTCCGACCTGGGCCTGAACCCGTCGAGTCAGGGCGACCTGATCCGCGTGCCCATGCCGCCCATGACCGAGGAGCGCCGCAAGGAGCTCACCAAGGTGGTGCGAAACGAAGGTGAAGCCGCCAAGATTGCGATCCGCAACCTGCGCCGCGACGCCAACGAAGCGGTGAAGAAGCTGGTGAAAGAGAAGCTGGCCTCGGAAGACGACGAGCGCCGTTCGCAGGACGACGTGCAAAAGCTGACCGACCGCATGATCACCGAAGTGGACCGTCTGGTGGCCTCCAAGGAACAGGACATCATGGCGGTCTGAGGCAGCACCAGCAGCCCAACCCTCCTGACGAGTCCATGGCCGATCCCTTTCTTCCGGAAAACCCAGCGCCCGCCGGTCTGCCCAGCCACGTCGCCATCGTGATGGATGGCAATGGTCGCTGGGCGCAGAAACGCTGGCTTCCGCGTGTGGCGGGGCACAAGCAGGGGGCGGACGCCTTGCGGCGCGTGGTCCGGTCGTGCGCGCGCTCTGGCATCACCGCGCTGACGGTGTTTGCCTTCTCTTCCGAAAACTGGAAGCGACCGGTTGAGGAGGTCGCTGGCCTGATGGAGCTGCTGCTGAAGGCGCTCTCCCGTGAAGGGCCCACGCTGAAAGAGAACGGTATTCGGCTGTATTTCCCCGGCGACCGCAGTGGCCTTCCGGCCAAGGTGGTGAAGGGCATCGAAGCCGCCGAGCAGGATACCGCGCACAACCGGCGCATGGCCCTGAACGTGTGTTTCAACTACGGCGGGCGCTGGGACATTGTGCAGGCGGCCCGTGTGCTGGCCGCGCGGGGAGAGGACATCAATGAAGCGAGCCTGTCGCGGCACACCGCCCTGGCCCATGTGGGCGACCCGGACCTGTTGATCCGCACCGGTGGCGAGTGCCGCATCAGCAACTTCTTGCTCTGGCAGTCGGCCTACACCGAGTTGTATTTCACCGAATGCCTCTGGCCCGACTTCGACGAGGCCGCGTTGGTGCAGGCACTGGCCGACTATGCCGGGCGCGAGCGCCGCTTCGGGCAGACCTCGGCTCAACGTGGCGCGCCAGAGCCGCTGCCAGCCACCGTGGCCCAGCGCCATGCTTAAGCAGCGCGTCATCACGGCCCTGGTGCTGCTGGCCTTTCTGCTGCCCGCCCTGTTTCATTCTGCGGTTGAACCGTTTGCCATGCTCACGCTGTTGCTCATCGTGGGTGGCGGATGGGAATGGGGGCGCCTCAATGGTTGCCAATCCCGCGTGTCTCTGGCGCTGGGCGTGGGCCTGGGCGCTGCGCTCGGTGCTTTCTGGTGGGCCGGCGGTCTGGATCAGTCGTGGCGTGGCCTCTGGTTGTTCATCGGCGTCGTGTGGGTCTTGCTGGCGGTGGTGATGTTGCGACGCGGTGTGCCGGGTTGGAGCGCCTGGCCTGCCTCGATCCGCCTGTGGCTGGGCCTGTTGCTGATCGGCTGCGCCTGGCTGGCGCTGGTGCAGGCGCGCCAGCTGGGTCTCGGTTTCCTGCTGTCTGTGCTGACCTTGGTCTGGATGGCGGACATCGCAGCCTACGCGGGGGGCAAAGCGCTGGGTCGCCGCAAGCTCGCCCCGTCCATCAGCCCCGGCAAGAGCTGGGAAGGTGCGGTGAGCGGTTTTGTGGGTGTGTGCCTGCTGGCGGGTGGCTGGCTCTGGGCCGAGCACCTGGGCTGGGCCGATGGCACCAGTCTGTATGCGCGGCTGTGGTCCAGCGGGCCCCCATTCGCCGCAGCTGCTCTGGTATTCCTTGTCTGCATGAGCGTCGTGGGCGACCTGATCGAGTCGCTCGTCAAGCGCAGCGCGGGTGTCAAGGACTCCAGCCAGCTGCTGCCCGGTCACGGTGGCGTGCTGGACCGTGTTGACGCGCTCTTGCCCGTGCTGCCACTGGCCATGATGCTGGCCACTTTCTGAACCCATGACCTCCATTCAATTCGTTACTGTTCTCGGCTCAACGGGTTCGATCGGCACCAGCACCCTGGATGTGCTGGCACGCCACCCCGAGCGCTTCTCCGTGTTCGCGCTGACCGCCGCCACGCAGGTGGACCTGCTGCTGGCCCAGTGCCAGCGGTTTTCTCCTCGGTACGCCGTGATGGCGAGCGAGGTGCATGCGCAGCAACTGGCAGGGCGTGTGCGCGAGTTGGGCCTGTCGGTGGAAGTGCTCAGCGGAGAGCAGGCCCTCTGCGACGTCAGCACCGATGCGGCGGTGGATGCGGTGATGGCCGCCATCGTGGGCGCAGCCGGGCTCGCACCCTGCCTGGCCGCCGCCCGGGCCGGCAAGAAACTGCTCCTGGCGAACAAGGAGGCGCTGGTGGTGGGCGGCGATCTGTTCATGGACGCGGTGCGCGCCGGGGGCGCCACCTTGTTGCCCATCGACAGCGAGCATTCGGCGATTTTCCAGTCCTTGCCTGAAGATCCGGCCACCTGGGCGCGGCGCGTCCACAAGATTGTGCTCACCGCCTCGGGCGGCCCGTTTCGCACACGCGATCCCGCCTCCCTGGCGGCGGTGACGCCCCAGCAGGCCTGTGCGCACCCCAACTGGGTCATGGGCCGCAAGATCTCGGTCGATTCGGCCACCATGATGAACAAGGCGCTGGAGGTGATCGAGGCGCGCTATCTGTTCGGCCTGGCGCCCGCGCAGATCGAGGTGGTGATCCATCCCCAGAGCGTCATCCACTCGATGGTGCAGTATGTCGACCAGTCCATCGTGGCGCAGCTTGGGACGCCCGACATGCGGGTGCCGATTGCTTACGGTCTCTCATGGCCCGAACGCATCGCGTCCGGCGCGGCAGCCCTGGATTTCGCCACGCTGGGTGCGCTGACGTTCGAGCAGCCCGACGACCAGCGGTTTCCCGGGCTGCGACTGGCCTGGGAGGCGCTGGAAGGCCCGGCCGGCACCACGGCCGTGCTCAACGCGGCCAATGAAGTGGCCGTGGCGGCGTTTCTGGACGAGCGCCTGCGCTTTGACCAGATCCACGCGGTCAACCGTGCAACTTTGAGCGCCTTGTCGCCCTCCAAGCCGCAGTCGCTGGTCGATTTGCTGGCCATCGACGCCGAAGCGCGTGCCGTGTCCACAGCAGAGGTCCGGCGCCTGCGGCGGTGATGGCACGGCACGGTGCCAGCGCCGCGTGATCTCTTCGCCCCTGCCGCAGGCCTGATTTTTTCGAACCGGTTTCCCCATGCTCACACTCGTTGCCTTTGTCGTTGCCCTGGGCCTGTTGATCGCGGTGCATGAATATGGGCACTACCGCGTGGCCGTGGCCTGCGGCGTGAAGGTGCTGCGGTTTTCGATCGGCTTTGGCAAGCCGCTGCTGAGCTGGCGTCGCAAGGACAGCCCGACCGAATTTGTGCTGTGCGCGCTACCGCTGGGCGGCTACGTGCGCATGCTCGACGAGCGGGAAGCCCCGGTGGACGCCTCGGAGCGCCACCTGGCTTTCAACAACCAGCCCTTGCGCGCGCGCGCCGCCATCGTCGCCGCCGGCCCGGCCGCCAACCTGTTGCTGGCCGTGGCCCTGTATGCCATCGTCAACTGGAGCGGTGTGGAGGAGCCCAGGCCGGTGCTCGGCAGTCCGGTGACGGCCTCCATCGCCGAGCGCGCCGGGCTGGTGGGCGGAGAGTGGGTCGCACAGACCACGGTGGGTGATGCGGCGCCAGTCGATGTGGTGTCGTTTGAAGATTTTCGCTGGCGCCTGACGCAGGCCGCTCTCTCGGGGGACGACCTGACGGTTTGGGTCTCGGCGGACGAGGGTGGGCCGGCGCGCCCGGTCGAACTCCGGCTCAGCGAACTCGACGTGCGCGAGGCCGACGCCAGCCTGTTCCAGCGCATCGGCATCGTCGGCCCCTGGACCGCTCCGGTGGTCGGGGACGTGATGGACGGCGGGGCTGCTGCGCAGGCCGGCCTGCGCGCAGGCGATGTGGTGCGCCGTGTCGATGGTCATCCCGTTGGCGATGGCCAGCGCCTGCGGCAGTTGATCCGCGGTGGCGTGGGCGCGGGTGGCGCGCGCGTGGAACAGACGTGGACCATCGAGCGGGCGGGGCAGTCGCTGACGCTCGTCGTGAGTCCCGCACCTGAGCAACAGGCGGGCGCCTGGGTGGGCCGCGTGGGCGCCTACATCGGGGCCGCCCCGGCCATGGAGACGGTGCGCCGGGGGCCGGTGGACGGCTTTACCCAGGGTGTGGTGCGCACGGCCGAGGTGTCATGGCTCACGCTGAAGATGATGGGCCGCATGGTGATCGGCGAAGCCTCGTTGAAAAACCTCAGCGGCCCGCTCACGATTGCCGACTACGCCGGCAAGTCCGCCAGCCTGGGCGTCACCTCCTACCTGCTTTTCCTGGCGCTGATCAGCGTCAGCCTGGGCGTGCTGAACCTGCTCCCCCTGCCGGTCTTGGACGGCGGGCACCTGATGTATTATCTTTGGGAGGGTGTGACCGGGCGCAGTGTCTCTGATGTCTGGATGGAGCGCCTGCAGCGCGGGGGTGTCGTGATCTTGCTGGCACTCATGTCCGTCGCCTTGTTCAATGATGTGGCCCGCTTGGCCGGCTGAACCTTTTTCCCCCATGACCAAACACTTCACCGGCCTGCGTCGCCTGTCGTTGACAGCGCTGGCGGCTTCTCTCCTGGCTGCCTTGCCCGCCTGGGCCGTCGATCCGTTCACCGTGCGCGATATCCGCGTCGAGGGCCTGCAGCGCGTGGAGCCGGGCACCGTGTTTGCCTCGCTGCCTTTCCGGGTGGGTGAGCAGTACAACGACGAGAAGGGTTCGACGGCGATCCGCTCCCTGTTCGGTCTGGGCCTGTTCAATGACGTGCGGCTGGAGGTCGTCGGCGATGTGCTGGTGGTGATCGTCGAGGAGCGCCCGACGGTGGCCGACGTGAGCTTCACTGGCATCAAGGAGTTTGACGCCGAGGTGCTCAAGAAGGCCTTGCGCGATATCGGCCTGACCGAAGGCCGGCCCTTCGACAAGGCGCTGGCCGACCGCGCCGAGCAGGAGCTCAAGCGCCAGTACATCAACCGCAGCATGTACGCGGCGCAGGTGATCACCACCGTGACGCCGGGCGAGCGCAATCAGGTGAACCTCAATTTCAACGTCGTCGAGGGTGATGTTGCCAAGATCAAGGACATCCGGATCGTGGGCAACCAGGCGTTCACCGATGCCACGCTGCGCGGGCTGTTCGACCTGGACACCGGCGGCTGGTTGAGCTGGTACACCAAGTCCGACCGTTATTCCCGCGCCAAGCTCAACGCCGACCTGGAAAACCTGCGTTCGTACTACCTCACCCGTGGCTTCCTGGAATTCCGGATCGACTCGACACAGGTCGCGATCTCGCCGGACAAGGAAGACATGTCCATCACCATCAACATCTTCGAGGGTCAGCGCTATGTCGTGTCCTCGGTGGAGCTCGAGGGTGAGTTTCTGGGCAAGGAAGCGGAGTTCCAGTCGCTGGTGAGCCTGCGCGCCGGCGAACCCTACAACGCCGAAGACGTGACCACCACGGTCAAGGCGTTCACCGATTACTTCGGGGCCTTCGGTTATGCCTTCGCGCAGGTCGAAGCCACGCCCGAGATCGACCGGGTGAACAACCGTGTGGCCTTCGTGCTGCGGGCACAGCCGGCGCGCCGCGTTTATGTGCGCCGCATCAACGTCGAAGGCAACAACCGCACACGCGACGAAGTGATCCGCCGCGAGTTCCGCCAGCTGGAGTCGGCCTGGTACGACAGCGATCGCATCCGTCTCTCGCGTGACCGGGTCGACCGCCTGGGATTTTTCACCGAGGTCAGCGTCGATACGCAGCAGGTGCCGGGCGTGCCCGATCAGGTCGACCTCACCTTGACCGTCGGCGAGAAGCCCACCGGCAACCTCACCCTTGGCGCGGGCTACTCACAGGCCGACAAGCTGTCGCTGGTGGCCGGTATCAAGCAGGAGAACGTCTTCGGCAGCGGGAATTACCTCGGCCTTGACCTGAACACCAGCAAATTCAACCGCCAGCTGGTGCTCAGCACCACCAATCCGTACTTCACACCCGACGGCGTATCCCGCACCGTCGACCTCTATTACCGCACCACCACGCCCTACACCGAGCAGGGCGGCGACTACCGCCTGGTCACGCCCGGTGCCAGCGTGCGCTTTGGCGTGCCCTTCACCGAGCAGGACACGGTGTTCTTTGGAGCTGGCGTCGAGCAGACCCGCATTCAGGCCGGAACCGGTCTGCCGCAGGCTTACCAGGATTTCGCCACCACATTTGGCGCCAACAGCACCTCGGTTCCGCTGACGGTCGGCTGGGCCCGTGATGGTCGCGACAGCGCGCTGGTGCCCACCCAGGGCCGCCTGCAGCGTTTCAATACCGAATTCGGCGTGGCCGGCGACACGCGCTACCTCAAGACCAGCTACCAGTTCCAGCAATACGTGCCCTTGAGCCAGCAGTACACCCTGGCGTTCAATGCCGAGTTGGGGTATGGCAAGGGACTGGGCGGTCGGCCTTACCCGGTATTCAAGAACTTCTTCGGCGGTGGTCTGGGCTCGGTTCGGGGCTTTGAGCAGGGGACGTTGGGGCCGCTGTCCCCGGTCATTGGCTCGACCACAGCTGAGCAGGTGAATATCGGTGGCAACCGCAATGTCGTGCTGAATGCCGAGTTCATCACGCCTTTCCCGGGCGCGGGCAACGACCGCACCTTGCGCATGTTTGGCTTCGTTGATGTCGGCAACGTCTATGGCGCAGGGCAAAAGTTCGCCGCCGATGATCTGCGGGCTTCGGTCGGCGTGGGCCTGAGCTGGATCTCGCCCATCGGCCCCCTGCGTTTTGCCTATGCGAACCCCATCCGCAAAAAGGCGGACGATAAAATCCAGAAATTCCAGTTTCAGATCGGAACCTCGTTTTGATGAAGACCCTCAACCGCCTGTTAAATCGTCAAGCCATCGCGGGCCTTGCGTTGGGCCTGTGTGCCCTGGGCGCGGCTGCGCAGGATTTCCGCATCGGGTTCGTGAACACCGACCGCATCTTCCGCGAAGCCAACCTGGCCAAGTCGGCCCAGACCAAGCTGGAGCAGGAGTTCTCGCGCCGCGAGAAGGAGATCCAGGGCTTGGCCAATCAGCTCAAGACCGCTTCCGACAAGTTCGAGCGGGAAGCACCCACCCTGCCCGAAGCCCAGCGCGTGGCACGTCAGCGCCAGCTGGTCGAGCAGGACCGCGATTTCCAGCGCAAGCAGCGTGAGTTCCAGGAAGACCTGAACCTGCGCAAGAACGAAGAACTGCAGGGCGTGCTGGAGCGGGCCAACCGCGTGATCAAGCAGGTAGCCGAAGCCGAAAAGTACGACCTGGTGATCCAGGAAGCCGTCTATATCCACCCCAGGCACGACATCACCGACAAGGTGCTCAGCGGCTTGAACAGCGCTCGCTGAGCGCCCGGCGAAGCATGGCGCGGCCTTTGGGTTCCGTGGTCGCCGCGCTGGGCGGCACCTTGATGGGGCCTGCTGAGCTTGTCATTCGGCGCTTGGCGCCCCTGGCGACGGCTTGTGAAGACGAACTGGCCTTCATCGCCCAGGCGCGTTACGCCAGCCAGCTGCAGACCACCCAGGCCGGTGCGCTGATCGTGCCGCCGGCCTTGCAGGAAGCCGCGGCGCAGCGCGGCGCCTGCATCGTCACGGACGACCCCTACCTCTATTTCGCCCGCCTCACCCAGTGGTGGACGCGTGAGCACGACCCGGCCGAGCCGGCCGCCATCGACGCCCTGGCCAGCCTGCACCCCACGGCCGAACTGGCGGACGGCGTGAGCATCGGACCGTTTGCGGTGATCGGTGCCCGCGCTCGCATTGGCCGCGGTGCCCGCATCGGGGCGCACGCCGTGGTGGGGGCGGACGCCCGCATCGGCGCGGATACCCGCTTGCATGCCCGCGTGAGCGTGGGCGAGCGCTGTGTGGTGGGCGAGCGCGGCATCCTGCACCCGGGCGTGGTGATTGGCGCCGATGGCTTCGGCTTTGCGCCGCATCAGGGCCAGTGGATCAAGATCGAGCAGCTGGGTGCGGTGCGCATCGGCGACGACGTCGAGATCGGGGCCAACACCTGCATCGACCGCGGCGCGCTGGACGACACGGTGATCGAAGACGGCGTGAAGCTCGACAACCTGATCCAGATCGGCCACAACGTGCACGTGGGCGCCCACACCGCCATGGCTGGCTGTGTGGGCGTGGCGGGCAGCGCCACCATCGGTGCGCATTGCACCATTGGCGGCGGGGCGGTGGTGCTGGGACACCTCACGCTGGCCGACGGTGTGCATGTCTCGGCTGCCTCGGTGGTCACGCGTTCCATTGCCAAGCCGGGCCACTACACAGGCATGTTTCCCATCGACGACAATGCCAGCTGGGAGAAGAATGCCGCCTCCCTCAAACAGCTCAACCGCCTGCGCGAGCGTCTCAAAGCCGCCGAGCAGGCCATCGCTCTCGTTCAAAAAAACACTTCCCCACCATGATGGACATCCACCAGATTCTCAAGCAGTTGCCCCACCGTTACCCGTTCATCCTGGTGGACCGGGTGCTGGAGCTGGAGAAGGGCAAGAGCATCAAGGCGCTGAAGAACGTCACCATCAACGAGCCCTTCTTCGGCGGTCATTTTCCGCACCGCCCGGTGATGCCGGGCGTCCTGATGCTTGAAGCCATGGCCCAGGCGGCGGCCTTGCTGGCCTTCGCGACGTTGGACGCCACGCCCGACGACAACACCATTTATTACTTCGCCGGCATCGATGGCGCCCGTTTCAAGCGCCCGGTGGAACCCGGCGACCAGCTGGTGATGGACGTCACGCTGAGCCGCATGAAGGCGGGCATCTTCAAGTTCAACGGTATCACCCGCGTCGGTGCTGATGTGGCCTGCGAAGCCGAGCTGATGTGCACCATGCGCACGATTGCCTGACCCTGCCCGAGACTGCTCCATGGGAACCATCCACGCCACCGCCCTGGTGGACCCCGCCGCCCAGCTCGACTCGAGCGTGTCGGTCGGTCCCTACACGGTCATCGGCCCGCACGTTCGCGTGGATGCAGGCACGACCATCGGCGCGCACTGCGTGATCGAGGGACACACCACCATCGGGCGCGACAACCGCATCTTCCAGTTCAACTCGCTGGGCGCCATTCCGCAGGACAAGAAATACGCGGGCGAGCCCTGCGAACTGGTCATTGGCGACCGCAACACCATTCGCGAGTTCTGCACCTTCAACATCGGCTCGCCCAGCGCCCGCGCGGTGACCCGCGTGGGCAATGACAACTGGATCATGGCCTACGTGCACCTGGCGCACGACTGCGTGGTGGGCAACCACACCATCTTCGCCAACAACTCTCAGCTGGCCGGCCACGTGGAGGTGGATGACTGGGTGATCCTGGGCGGCTTCACCGTGGTGCACCAGTTCGTACGCATTGGCGCGCACGCGATGACCGCGATGTGTTCGCTGCTGTTCGCCGACTTGCCGCCGTTCGTCATGTGCCAGGGGCAGCCGGCCCAGGCGCGCTCCATGAACTTCGAAGGGCTGCGCCGGCGCGGCTTCACGCCCGCTCGCATTGCCGCCGTCAAGGCCATGCACAAGGCCTTGTACCGCGATGGCGTGACGCTGGACGAGTCGGTCGGTCGCATCCGCGCCCTGGCCGAGAAAACGCCCGAAGCAGCGGCCGACGTGGCGCTGATGCTCGGTTTCCTGGGTCAGGTGTCGGCCCAGCGCGGCATCGTTCGCTGACCATGGCGGCTTCCGTTCCGCCGGTGGGCCGCCCCGGGGCGGTTGGTGCCGTATCGAGCGATGCCTTGCCGGCGAGTGCTCCACGTTTTTCGATGGTCGCCGGGGAAACCTCTGGCGATCTGCTGGCCGGCCTGCTGTTGCAGGGCATGCGCGCGCGCTGGCCCGACTTGCAGGCCAGTGGCATCGGCGGTCCGCGCATGCAGGAGCAGGGTTTTGAAAATTGGTGGCCCAGCGAAAAACTGGCGGTGCGTGGCTACGTGGAAGTGCTGCGCCACTACCGCGAGATCGTGGGCATCCGCGAGCAGCTGAAGCAGCGCCTGCTGCAGGGACCGCGCCCGGATGTGTTCATCGGCGTGGATGCACCCGATTTCAACCTCGACCTCGAAGCCGCTTTGAAGGCGCAGGGGGTGCGCACGGTGCATTTCGTGTGTCCCTCGGTCTGGGCCTGGCGGCCGGAGCGGGTGGAGAAGATCCGCCGCAGCGCCGACCACGTGCTGTGCATTTTTCCGTTTGAGCCCGAGCTGCTGGCGCGGCACGGCATTGCTGCCACCTATGTGGGCCACCCGCTGGCCGACGTGATCCCGCTGGAGCCCGACCGGGTCGGTGCGCGCCGCCGACTGGGCCTCGCGGACGACGACACCGTGGTCGCCATCCTGCCGGGTAGCCGGGCCTCCGAGGTGCAGTACCTGGCCGGCGTTTTTTTCGACGCCGCCGCACGGCTGCTGCGGGCGCGGCCGGGCCTGCGGCTCGTGGTGCCGGCGGTGCCGGCCCTGCGCG
>JAGXRS010000402.1 GCA_018335615.1 Hydrogenophaga sp.
GTGCTGCCCGTGATCGACGAGCTCAAGCCGCTGGCGAAAGCGGCGGGGTTGTGGAACCTGTTTTTGCCGGAAAGTGGGCATGGCCCCGGCCTGAGCAACCTCGAATACGCGCCGCTGTGCGAGATCATGGGGCGTTCCCTGCTGGCCCCCGAGGTGTTCAACTGCTCGGCCCCCGACACCGGCAACATGGAGGTGCTGGCGCGTTACGGCACGCCCGAGCAGCAGGCGCGCTGGCTCCAGCCGCTGCTGGCCGGCGAGATCCGTTCCTGCTTCGCCATGACCGAGCCCCGGGTCGCGTCCAGCGACGCCACCAACATCGAAAGCTCGATCCGGCGCGAGGGCGACGAATACGTCATCAACGGGCACAAGTGGTACACCACCGGCGCCACCGACCCGCGCTGCAAGATCGCGATCTTCATGGGCAAGTCGGCCCCGGACCACCCGGACCGCCACCTGCAGCAGTCGATGATCCTGGTGCCGATGGACAGCCCGGGCATCCAGGTCAAGCGCTCGCTGCCGGTGTTCGGTTTCTACGGCATGCCCGACCGGGCCGCCGAGGTCGTTTTCGAGAACGTGCGCGTGCCCGCGGCGAACATGCTGCTCGGCGAGGGGCGGGGCTTCGAGATCGCGCAGGGCCGTCTGGGGCCGGGGCGCATCCACCACTGCATGCGCCTGATCGGCCTGGCCGAGCGCACGCTGGAGAAGATGTGCCGCCGTGCGCTGGATCGGGTCGCCTTTGGCCAGCCCGTGGCCACCCAGGGCGTGACGGTGGAGCGCATCGCCGAGGCCCGCATCATGATCGAGCAGACCCGCCTGCTGACGCTGAACGCGGCCGAGCGCATGGACACGGTGGGCAACAAGGCCGCCAGGGCCGAGATCGCCATGATCAAGGTGGCCGCGCCCAACATGGCCTGCCAGGTGGTGGACTGGGCCATCCAGGTGCACGGCGGCGGCGGCACCAGCAACGATTTCGGCCTGACCCATGCCTACGCCATGGCGCGCCTGCTGCGCCTGGCCGACGGTCCCGACGAGGTGCACCGCCACCAGATCGGCCAGCTCGAACTCCGCAAGCACCAGCCCCGGCGCCCGGTTCTCGGGTAAACCCTGATGAGAAAGGGCGCCCGGGTGTCACCCAGGCGGGTTCTTGTAGCCATATGACACAAGACGGGGAGGGGAGGCGTCCCTACACTGGCTCCAGACCGGAACCATCCCGAAGGCGGCGGAACCGACCATCCGCCGCACGATGCGCCGCCCACCGGCGCGTCGTTGACCACCAGGAGACAGAGATGCGTGTTGACCATGATTGTCCAGGCCCGATCACCGTGCGACGACCCGGCAGTGCCGACCGGGTGATGCTGATCACCCCGGACCGCGTGTTTTACGTGGGGCTGCTCGGTGCGCCCTCCAGCCGCAACTTCGGTGCCATCAGCCTGTATGTCGGGCTGGAGAGCCCGGTGCGCATCCGCGTGGAGGGCGGCGAGTGGCAGACCGGCCATGTGGCCGTGGTGCAGCCCTACACCACCCACCAGGTCGCCTGCGACGCCCGCCACATCGCGGTCATCCACGTCGAGCCCGAATCGGTGGACAGCGCCAGGCTGCCGGCGCTGCTGCAGCAGGCCAGCGGCCTGGTGGCCGGCGACGACTTCCGCGCGCGGGTGCGCCATGTCCACCGCACCCTGATCCGCAACGGACAGCAGGCCGATGCGCCCCTGTTCGATTTCGACGAGCAGGTGTTCGGCCAGCGCCTGCTGCCCCGCTCGGTGGACCCGCGCATCGCCCGCGTGCTGGAACGCATCCGCACCGACCCGTCCAGCCCCGCATCGGCCCAGGATTGCGCCGAGCAGGTGCACCTCTCGTTCTCCCGCTTCCTGCACCTCTTCAAGAGCGAGGTGGGGACCTCGTTCCGCAGCTTCCGCACCTGGAAGCGCGCGCGCAGCCTGCTGCATTACGTGGTGGACCAGCGCACCACCCTGACCGACGTGGCCCTGGGGGCGGGCTATCCCGACTCCACGCACTTCAGCCACTCGATCCGCCAGGTCTACGGCCTCAAGCCCAAGGACATCTTTGCCGGTTCGCGCAAGCTGCGGGTGATCAGCCCCATGCCCATGCCAGCCCAGTACGCCTGAGCGCCTGAGGCGGCGGGGCCGGGCTGCGCTGGCCGGTCCGGCACCACCACCCTGTTGTTCGACGGACCTGCCCGTGCCCAGACGGACGGGCCGGGAGGGCGCACGCCGGTGGCAGCGCCCGCGCTGATCCGACAACCCTTCTTCCGAGGCCACCATGTCCCCACCGTCCACCACCGCCGACGATCTCCGCTGCCGGGTGCAGGCCTTCATGGCCGAACACGTCTACCCCAACGAGGCCTCCTACGCCGAAGCACTCCGGGGCGCCCACAATGGCCAGGCTCCCGCCCTGTTGCAGGAACTCAAGGCCCGGGCCCGGGCGTTGGGGCTGTGGAACCTGTTCCTGCCGGGCCACCATGGCGCGGGCCTGAGCAACGCCGAGTACGCGCCGCTGGCCGAGCTGATGGGCCGCGTGTCCTGGGCGTCCGAGGTGTTCAACTGCTCGGCCCCCGATACCGGCAACATGGAGATCCTCTCGCTCTACGGCACCGAGGCGCAGAAAGCGCGCTGGCTCAAGCCCCTGATGGCGGGTGAGATCCGCTCGGCCTTCTCGATGACCGAGCCGGCCGTGGCGTCGAGCGACGCCACCAACATCCAGTGCCAGATCCGGCGCGAGGGCGACCACTGCGTCATCAACGGGCGCAAGTGGTACACCTCGGGCGCGATGAACGCGGCCTGCCGGCTGCTCATCGTCATGGGCAAGACCGACCCGGACAACGCCGACCAGCACCGGCAGCAGTCGATGGTTCTGGTGCCCATCGACACCCCGGGTGTGAAGATCGTGCGCAACATGGCGGCCTTCGGTTACGAAGACTTCCCCGGCGGCCACCCCGAGGTGGTGTACGACAACGTGCGGGTGCCGGCCGACCACCTGCTGCTGGGCGAGGGTCGGGGCTTCGAGATCGCGCAGGGCCGCCTGGGCCCGGGGCGCATCCACCACTGCATGCGCCTCATCGGCTGTGCACAGCGCGCGCTGGAGCTGATGTGCCAGCGGGCGACCTCCCGCTCGGCTTTTGGCAAGGCGCTCGGCGAGCACGGCTCGGTGCGCGAGGACATTGCGCATGCGTTCTGCGAGATCGAGCAGGCCCGGCTGCTGACCATGATGGCCGCCGAGAAGATGGACCGCGAGGGCAACAAGGCAGCCCGCGACCTGATCGCCGCCGCCAAGATCGTGGTGCCGTCGATGGCGGCGCGCGTGATCGACCGTGCCATCCAGGTGCACGGAGCGGCGGGCGTGTCGCAGGACACGTTCCTGGCGGAGGCCTACGTCTACGCGCGCTTCATCCGCATCGGCGACGGGCCGGACCAGGTGCACCTGTCCGCGCTGGGCAAGCAGCTGCTGCGCCAGCACGGGACCCGCGAGGCGGCATGAGCAGCGTCGTCAGCGCCCCGGCGCTCGATCTGGCGCGGCTGCAGCGCTACCTGGCTGCCTGCCTGCCCCGGGTGGGGCGGCTGATCGAGGCGCGGCGCCTGGTGGGCGGCAACTCCAACCCCATCTGGCGCGTGCGGGCCGAGGGCGGTCTGTACATCCTGCGCACCCAGCCGGCGGGTGCCCTGCTCAAGTCGGCCCATGCGTTGGACCGCGAGGTGCGCGTGATCCAGGCGCTCGATGGCACACCGGTCCCGGTGGCGCGCATCCACCACCTGTGCCATGACCGGGGCATCATCGGCGTGCCGTTCTACCTGATGGACTGCGTGGACGGCGAGGTGCACCGCGAGGTGGCGCTGCCCGGTGTGCCGCGCCAGCAGCGCACCGGCATTTACCGCGCCGCGCTCGACGCGCTGGTGGCCATTCACCGCACCGACCTGCAGGCGACCGGCCTGGCCGATTTCGGCCGGCCCGGCAACTACTTCGAGCGCCAGCTGCACCGGTGGACCCAGCAATACCGCACCGCGATGCCCGACGGCCTGCTCGCGGTGGACGCGCTCATCGACGCGCTGGTGCCGATCGTTCCACAGGCGCCCGCACCGACCGTGCTGCTGCACGGCGACTGCCGGCTCGACAACCTGATGTTCGAGCGCGGCAGCACGCGGGTGCGGGCCGTGCTCGACTGGGAGTTGTCCACCCTGGGGCATCCGCTGGCCGACCTGGGGCAGTTCCTGGGCGTGCAGGAACTGCCGCCCGACTACCTGCTGCCCGGGCTGGCCGGGGTGGACCGCGCCGCCCTGGGCATCCCCCGCCAGCGCGAGATGGCGCACTACTACCTGGCGCGCATGGGCCTGGACACGTCCAGCGACCTGCGCTTCTACAAGGCCTTTGCCCTGTTCCGGCAGGCCGCCATGTCGGCCGGCCTGTGGCGGCGCGCACGCGAGGGCACGGCGGTGGCCGAAAGCGCCCTGGCCTTCGGCGAGACCACCGAGGTCTTCGCCCAAACCGGGCTGGCGGTGCTGGCGGCACCCGACGTGCACTGACACCGGAGCACCCCATGCCCCGCACCTTCACCGACGAACAGCTGCGCCAACCTGGGCTTTGCCGCACGGACCCGCGAGAAGGGCGCCGAGGGTGCGGAGGGCGCCACCCGCATGCCCTGTCGCACGCATGCCTACAAGCGGGGCGCCGACCGGTCCCGCGTCGATGCCGCGCTGTGCCATCCGCTGGGCCTGCGCGCGCTCGCCACCCCCACCCGCACCCCCAACCTTCAGGAGACCGCCCATGAGCACCCCCACCCCGCGCCACCCGTTTGACCTCACCGGGCAGGTGGCCCTCGTCACGGGCTCCACCATGGGCATTGGCGAGGCCACGGCCCGCGTGCTGGCGCAGGCCGGCGCGCATGTGGTCATCAGCAGCCGCAAGCCCGAGGACTGCGAGCGGGTGGCCAGCGCGTTCCGGGCCGAGGGGCTGAGCGCCGAGGGCCGTGCCTGCCACATCGGCCGCCTGGAAGACATCGCGGCCATGGGCGAGCACCTGCAGGCCACCCACGGCGGGCTGGACATTCTGGTCAACAACGCCGTGCTCAGCCCGCTGCGCAGCATCGACGACACCGAGCCGGGCCTGTTCACCAAGGCGGTGGAGGTCAACCTGCGCGGCTACTGGTACCTCTCGCTGGAGGCCACCAAACGCATGAAGCCACGCGGGGGTGGCCGCATCGTCAACATCGCCTCCATCGCGGCGCTGCACCCGGACCGCAACCTGGGCCTGTACTCCACCCTCAAGACCGCGCTGATCGGCATGAGCCGCAGCTTCGCGCTGGAATACGGCGCCTTCGGCATCCGCGTCAACACCGTGATGCCCGGCCTCATCAAGACCAAGCTGGCCGATGCGTACGACCCCGAACAGCAGGCCCGCACCATCGCGCGCACGCCCGTGGGCCGCCTGGGCGAGGGCGAAGACATCGGCCACGCGGTGCTCTACCTCAGCAGCCCGGGCGCGGCCTTCGTCACGGGCGCCAGCCTGGTGGTCGATGGCGGCCTGACCATCGCGTCGCTGTGAGGGGCGCGCCATGAAAGCCGTCTTGTGCGAACAGTTCGGGCCGCCGTCGTCGCTGGTGGTCAAAGACATACCGTCCCTCCAGCCCGGCCCCGGCCAGGTGGTGGTGGCGGTGCAGGCGGCCTCGGTGAATTTCCCCGATGGCCTCATCATTGAAAACAGGTACCAGTTCAAGCCCGAGCTGCCGTTCTCGCCCGGGGGCGAGGTGGC
>JAGXRS010000403.1 GCA_018335615.1 Hydrogenophaga sp.
CCCGCCGATGAGGTCGATGCAGTAGGGAACGGCGGCAAAAATGCCGTTGACGCGCACCGAGCCGTCGGCGTTCTTCGCGCCTTCCAGCGTCTCGGCAATGGCCTTGGGCTGGCCCGGCAGGTTGATGATGAGGCTGTTGCCCCGGATCACCGCCACCTGGCGCGAGAGGATGGCGGTGGGCACGAAGGCCAGGCTGATCTGGCGCATCTGCTCGCCGAACCCGGGCATTTCCTTGTGGGCCACGGCCAGCGTGGCCTCGGGCGTCACGTCGCGCAGGGCCGGGCCGGTGCCGCCGGTGGTGAGCACCAGCGAGCAGCCCGCGTCCACCAGCTCGATCAGCGTGGCGCTGATGCCCTCAACCTCGTCCGGAATCAGGCGCGGCTCGAAGGTGATGGGGTTTTTCAGCGCGCGGCTGAGCCAGTCCTGCAGGGCGGGCAGGCCCTTGTCTTCGTAGACGCCGCTGCTGGCGCGGTCGCTGATGGAGACGATGCCGATGCGCACCGGCTCGGCGGCTGAGGTCGTGGTGTCGTTCATGGCTGTTCGGTGTCGGCGGGTTCGTCGCTGTCGGTGCCGTCCGCGGCTTCGCCGCGGTTCAGCACTTCCTTGACCAGCTGGAAGATGTCGCGGTAGGCCTTGCCGTGGCGCACGGCCACGCCGGGGGCTTCCTGCGCCTGCGAGGCCTGCGCGTCCTTGCGGGCCTGGCGGATCAGGGCACGCAGCTGCTGCACGTCGGCCCCGGTGTCGATCTGCAGCCAGCGGGTGAGGGCGTCGTCGTCGGCAATGAGCTGATCGCGCCACTGCTCAGCCTGGTGCAGCGACAGCGTGCCCTTGGCCGAGCCCTTGTTCTGCTCGTCCAGCGCGGCTTCGATGGCGGCGATGGTCTCTTCGGGCTGGCCGCGCATGAGCTTGCCGATGAACTGCATCTGGCGCCGGCGGCCTTCGAAATTGGTGATCTTGCGGGCGTCGGCCACGGCGTCCAGCAGTTTCTCGGGCAGGTCGAGCCGCTTGGTGAGGTCGGCTCGCAGGGTGAGCAGGCTTTCGCCGAGCTCCTGCAGCCGGTCGCTGTGTTTCTTGAGGTCGGTCTTGCTCATGTCGGCCGAGCCTTTGAGCTCGCGTTTGAGCTCCAGGTCCAGTTCGCTGCCGAGGGCAACAAAGTGGCCGCGGACGAAATAGCCTTTGGTGGGTTTGCGGGACATCTGAGTAGGGGTACCCCCGGCGGCGCCCGCTGACCAGGGCGACCGTGCCACCTGGGTGGCGCGAAGGGGGATGGGTGGAAACAAGGGTTTGGGGCGACAAGTATCATAGCCGTCGACATGAAAAAAGCATCGAACACCCCGGCCCGCGCTCGCGCGACACCCCCCATCCCCTCTGCGAGCGCCAGCGCCGACCCGCGTGCACCGCTCGCCGGTTTCCAATACGCGCGCAGCCAGTTCGAGGAGCTGGTGGATCTGGCCCTGGGCCATGCGAAGCTGCTGGGCGCGGCCGACGCCGCGGCCGAGGTGTCGGAAGGCGCCGGCCTGAGCGTCTCGGTGCGCAAGGGCGAGCTGGAGAACGTGGAGCGCAACCGCGACAAGTCACTGGGCGTCACGGTCTACCTGGGGCAGAAGCGCGGCAACGCGTCCACATCCGACTTTTCGCCCGACGCGGTGCGTCAGACGGTGCAGGCCGCCTACGACATCGCGCGCTTCACGGCGGAAGACCCGGTGGCCGGCCTGCCCGACGCGGCCGACGTGGCCGACAGCTACCCCGACCTCGACCTCTTCTACCCTTGGGCCATCGATTCCCAGCAGGCGATGCAGATCGCCCTGGCCTGCGAGGCGGCGGCCTTCAAGACCAGCAAGAAGATCACCAACAGCGAAGGCGCGGGCGTGTCGGCCCAGCAGTCGCACTTCTTCACCGCTCATATGCGCGGCGGCGAGCGCGGCAAGCCCGGCATCTTCAGCGGGGGCTACGCCAGTTCGCGCCACAGCTTGTCGGTGGCGCCGATCGCGGGCAAGGGCGCGAACATGGAGCGCGACGCCTGGTACAGCTCCATGCGCGACCCGTCCGAACTGGCCAGTGCCGAGGCGGTAGGACGCTACGCCGCCGAGCGCGCGCTGGCGCGGCTGAACGGCCGCAAGATCGCCACCGTCGAATGCCCGGTGTTGTTCGAATCCACACTGGCCGCCGGTCTGCTGGGCGCCTATGTGCAGGCCACCAGCGGTGGCGCGCTGTACCGCAAGACCACCTTCCTGAACGACAGCTTGGGTAAGCGGGTGATGCCCAAGCACCTCGACATCCTGGAGGACCCGCATGTGCCCAAGGGCAAGGGCAGCTCGCCGTTCGACGACGAAGGCGTGCGCACCGCACCGCGCAAGGTGCTGGCCGCCGGCCGCGTGCAAGGCTACTTCCTGGGCAGCTACTCGGCCCGCAAGCTGGGCATGCACACCACCGGCAACGCCGGCGGTTCGCACAACCTCACCCTCACCAGCCGCCTGACCGCGCGCGGCGACGACCTCAAGGCCATGTTCCGCAAGCTCGGGCGTGGCCTGTTCGTGACCGAGCTGATGGGCCAGGGCGTCAACTACGTGACCGGCGACTACTCGCGCGGCGCCTCAGGCTACTGGGTGGAGAACGGAGAGATCGCCTATCCCGTGCACGAGATCACCATCGCCGGCAACCTGAAAGACATGTTCAAGGGCATCGACGCGGTGGGAGCCGATGTGTACACCTACGGCGCCAAGACCGTGGGCTCCATCCTCATCAACCGGATGAAGGTCGCAGGCTCCTGACCGTGATCCGCCCGGAAGCCATGGCGCTGATGGCGGCGGGCTGCTGGGCGGTGTCGAGCCTGTTCTCGGCGGCGCCGGCCCAGCGCCTGGGCGCCATCGCTTTCAGCCGCTGGCGCATGCTGTTCGCCAGCCTCATTTTGTGGAGCATGGCGCTGGCCTCGGGTGGCTGGAGCGGGCTGGATCTGTCCGCCATCGGCCTGCTGGCCCTCTCGGGCGTTGTGGGCATCTTCATCGGCGACACGGCGCTGTTTGCCTGCATGAACCGGCTCGGACCGCGCCGTTCGGGCGTGCTGTTTGCCACCCACGCCATCTTTTCCGCCGTGCTGGCCTGGCTGTTTCTGAGCGAAACGATCCAGGGCTGGGCGCTGGTGGGCAGTGCGCTGCTGGTCAGCGGCGTGATGATGGCCGTGCTCTGGGGCAAGCGCTCCGATGAGGCGCACCAGTGGGAGGCCACGCGCGGTGCGCTGCTGACCGGCGTGCTGCTGGGGCTGGTGGCGGCACTGTGCCAGTCGGTCGCCACGCTCATGCTCAAGCCCTTGATGAGCACGGGTGTTGACGCCGTGTCGGCCTCGGCCACGCGCATGAGCATGGCCCTGCTGGCCCATATCGTCCTGCTGGCGAGTGGCTGGGGGCCGGCGCGGGCGCGGGCATCGGTGCGCTGGCGCGACGCGGTGCTGACCTGCGCCAGCGCGGCGGTGGCCATGGCGCTGGGCATGACGCTGATCCTGCGGGCCATGCACAGCGGGCAGGCCGGGCTGGTGGCGATTCTCTCGTCGGTGACGCCGGTGCTGCTCTTGCCCCTGCTGTGGCTGGTCTACCGCCGCCGGCCCGCCGCGGGCGCCTGGGCGGGTGCGCTGCTGGCGGTGTCAGGCACCGCGCTCATCCTCTGACGGCGCCGGGTTGCTGGTCCGCCGCGCGCTGATACGGGGCGTGCCTCACTTCTTGCGCTGCACGAACAGGTTGCGCTTGGCGTCTTCGGGGTAGGCAAAGGTGATGGCACCGTTGCGCACCTGCCCCATCACCAGCATGTTGGCGGTCACGGCGTCCTTGTCTTCCAGCGAGAAGGGGCGCTCGTAGGTGGCCACCACGCCGTAGTAGACGCGCTGGATGTTCTCCAGTGCGGCCTTGACGGCGGGGCCGCCGAACTTGCCGTCGCGGATGCCGAACAGCGCATAGGTGAGCAGGTAGGCGGTGTCGTAGGCCTGGGCCGCGGCCATGGGCACGGGGATCTTCTGGTTGTATTTGCGGGCGTAGGCCGAGAGAAAGGCCGCGCGGCGCTCGTTGCTGGGTTCGGCGATGAAGGTCTGCGCCATCAGCGCGCCCTCGGCCGCGGCGCCCGCGCCCTTGATGAAGAACGGGAACGACAGCGGCCAGGCACCCACCTGCGGCACGTCCCAGCGCAGCTCGCGCCGGCCGTTGGCGATGGCGGCGTTCTCGGGCCCGACGGTGTAGCTGAAGATGACGTTCGCACCGGCTTCCCGCGCGGCCTTGAGCGGCTCCGTCAGGTCTTTCACACCCAGCGCGAAGCGGGCGACGTGCACCGGCTTGAGCCCTTTGGCTGCCAGCGCGGCCTCCACGTCCTTCAGCCCGGCTTCGCCATAGCCCGTCGAGTCGGCGAACACCGACACCTGGGTCCAGCCGCGCTTGATGAGGTCGTCGACCACGAACGGGGCCTGGATGGCGTCGCGCGCCGAGGTGCGAAAGATGTAGCTTTCCGGGCCCGGGAAGCGGGCGGTGATCGGGGTGCCGGTGGCGCAGGGCACGATCAGCGGGGACTTTGCTTGCTGGAACACGTCCAGCGTCTTCATGGCCACACCGGTGTTGCAGAACCCGATGGTGGCGACCACCCCGGCCTGCATCAGCTCTTCGGCGCCCTTGAGCCCCTGGTCGGGGTTGCCCTGGTCGTCCTTGATGACCAGGGTGAGCGGGCGCCCCAGGTAGCCGCCGACCGAATTGATCTCGTCAATGGCCAGCTGGATGCCGTGCAGCATGGGCTGGCCGAAATCGGATGAGGGTCCGCTGAACGGCCCGATGACGCCGATGGGGATGGGCTGGGCCGCCGGCTGAGCCACCGCCACCGGGGCGAACAGCGTGGCGATGAGGACGGTGGATGCGGCCAGCAGGCGGCGCACGGGCGACACAGGCATGAAAAAGACCTCCGGGAAGTGCCGGGAGTCTAGGGCGTTCGCCGCGCCGGGCCCCCAAGGTTTTCCCTGAGGGCCGGTGTTCGGTTTCAGGGGTTCAGCGCGGCCTTCACGGCGGCCGACACCTGGCCCATGTCGGCCTTGCCGGCCAGGCGGGTCTTGACCACGCCCATGACCTTGCCCATGTCGCCGGGGCCGCCGGCGCCCAGCTCGGCCACGATGGCCTTCACTTCTGCGGCCACCTCATCGGCCGACAGGCGCGCCGGCAGGTAGGCCTGCAGCACCTTCAGTTCGGCGCTTTCCTTGTCGGCCAGGTCCATGCGGTCGGCCTTGGTGAAGGCATCGATGCTGTCCTTGCGCTGCTTGATCAGCTTGTCCACGATGGCCACCACCATGGCGTCGTCCAGCTCCACGCGCTCGTCCACTTCCTTCTGTTTCATGGCCGCGGTGAGCAGGCGGATGGTGCCCAGGCGCTCGCTGTCCTTGGCGCGCATGGCGGCCTTCATGTCTTCGGTGATGCGTTCTTTGAGGGTCATGGTGAACTCCGGTGGGTCGGGCGGGGAAATGGGCCCGGGGAAATGGGGGGCGTCAGAAACAGAAAAGCCCGCACGAGCGTCCTCTGGCGGGCTTTTCTGGCGCTGCCGGGCGAACCCGGCAACTCGGTGAGGCTCAGTACAGCTTCTTGGGCAACTGCATGCTGCGCACGCGCTTGTAGTGGCGCTTGACGGCGGCAGCCTTCTTGCGCTTGCGCTCGGCGGTGGGCTTCTCGTAGAACTCGCGGGCGCGCAAGTCGGTCAGCAGGCCGAGCTTTTCGATGGTGCGCTTGAAGCGGCGCAGGGCGACGTCAAAGGGTTCGTTGTCTTTTACGCGGATGGTCGTCATTGAAGAGGAAATTTCCAGAGTGCACAGAAAGAGGATGAACGGGAAGATCGGGCCCAGGCATCGTTTCTGCAAAGTTCCCCCGCCTGTTAACTAGTATTGGCCGGCGGGGGTTTGCCAGCAAAGCCTCGGATTATAGCCTCATGCGCGCCGTGTTCAAGCGCTGCAGCTCTCGGGCAGGGAGGACGGCGCTGGCAGGGCCATGGCGCACGCATGGGCGCTGGCCCAGGCCCACTGGAAGTTGTAGCCGCCGAGCCAGCCGGTCACGTCCACCACCTCACCGATGAAATACAGGCCGGGCTGTTTCGATTCCATGCTCTGCTGCGACAGCTCGCGGGTGTCCACGCCGCCCAGCGTCACCTCGGCTTTCTTGTAGCCCTCGGTGCCGGTGGGCACCAGCTCCCAGCGCGTCAGCCGCTCGGCCAGGCGCGCCAGGGCCTTGTCGCTGCATTCGGCCACCGGGCGCTGCCATTCGGCGTCCTGCGCCACCCAGGCATCGGCCAGGCGCGCCGGCACCCACTGCGCCAGCTCGTTGGCGAGGCGTTTGCGCGAGCGCTGCTTGGCCTGCGCCAGCGCGGCGGGGAGGTCCACTTCGGGCGCCAGGTTGATGCGGATCGGGGTGCCGGGCTTCCAGTAGCTGGAGATCTGCAACACGCCCGGCCCCGAGAGGCCGCGGTGGGTGAACAGCAGGTCTTCGGCAAACACGGTGCGGCTCTTTTTGTCACCGGTTTCGATGAGCACCGGCAGCGACAGCCCAGCCAGTTCTGCGTACGGCGCCCAGGCCGCACCGTCAAACGTCAGGGGCACCAGCCCG
The DNA here is from genome assembly GCA_018335615.1 of Hydrogenophaga sp. Lineage (GTDB taxonomy): Bacteria > Pseudomonadota > Gammaproteobacteria > Burkholderiales > Burkholderiaceae_C > Hydrogenophaga. The sequence continues at coordinate 6,609 of JAGXRS010000403.1, forward strand.
GGGCGCGGCTCGATGGTGCGCAGCCCGAACTGCCGGGCGATGCGGTGGCCGAAGTCGGTGGCGCCAATCGCCGGGATCGAGAGGCCACCGGTGGCGATGACGACGCGGCTGGTCTGCACCACGCCCCGCGCGGTGTCCAGTTCGTAGCCGCCATCGGCGGTGGTGCGCAGTGCCTGCACACCGCAGGGCTGCCAGCGCGTCACGCCGCCGGTGGCGCATTCGACCAGCAGCATGTCGATCAGGTCGCCGGCCGAGCGGTCGCAGAACAGCTGGCCCTTGTGTTTCTCATGGAAGGGAATGGCGTGCCGCTGCATCAGCGCGATGAAGTCGGCCGGCGTGTAGCGCGAGAGGGCGGAGCGGCAGAAGTTCGGGTTGTCGCCGACGAAGTGCTTGTGCGGCTGGCGCACGTCGATGTCGCGGTTGGTGAAGTTGGCCCGGCCGCCGCCCGAAATACGGATTTTCTCGGCCACTTTCTCGCTGTGGTCGAGCAGCAGCACCTTCAGCCCGCGCTGGCTGGCCACGCCCGCGCAGAACAGGCCGGCGGCGCCGGCACCCACGATCACGACATCAAAATTTTGCATGGGCCGCAGTGTATGCGGCTGAGCCGGGGTGTCAGGGGCGACGCAGGGCGGTGGATCAGGCGCTGTGGCGGCGAACGGCCACGGGCGCTTCGGTCTCGTGGGTGGGGCGGGCCATGGCGGCCACGCCGCTGACCACATCGCCCACCACGATCACGGCCGGGCTGCCCAGGCCTTCCTGCGCCAGCGTGGTGCACAGGCCGCCCAGCGTGGTGACCGCGTGGCGTTGCTGGGGCAGGCTGGCGTGCTGGATGATGGCCAGCGGGGTACTGGCGGGCAGACCTGTGAGCAGGTCCGCCTGGATCTGCGTGGCGCTGGACACGCCCATGTAGATCACCAGCGTGAGTTTGGCGTCGCGCGCGGTGGCGGCCAGGGCCTGCCAGTCGGTGCCGCTGTCGCCGGGCTTGGCGTGGCCGGTGACGAACACCACGCCGTGCGCGTGTTCGCGGTGCGTGAGCGGCACGCCGAGCGAGGTGAGCCCGGCCAGGCCGGCGGTGATGCCGTTGACCACCTGCACCGGAATGCCGGCGGCTTGCAGGTGTTCCACTTCTTCACCACCGCGGCCAAAAATGAAGGGGTCGCCGCCCTTCAGCCGCACCACGGTCTCGCCCTCGCGGGCGGCCATGACCATGAGCTTTTCGATGAAGGCCTGCGGCGTGCTCTTGCAGCCGCCGCGCTTGCCGACGTGGATGATGCGCGCGCTGGGCGAGGCGTGTTCGAGTATGCCGTCGCCCACCAGGTCGTCCACCAGCAGCACGGTGGCCGCGGCAATGGCCCGGGAGGCCTTGATGGTGAGCAGTTCCGGGTCGCCAGGGCCGGCGCCCACGAGGGTGACGGTGCCGGGCAGGAAAGCGCTGGGCGGTGGCGAGGTGCGGGCGGGATGGTTCATGGCGTTGGGACGGCCGCGGGGCCGCTTGTCTCCGGTGCGTTGTGTTGACGCAGCTCTTGCAGGATGTGTGCCACCTGCAGGGCGATGGGGGCCGGCATGGGCAGCCGTCCGTCGAGCACGTCGCGCGTGTAGGCGGCGGTGGCCTCGGCCGAGATGTCCCGGCCCAGTTCGGGCAGGGTGGCCAGCGAGCCTTCCTGGGCGGCTTGCAGCAGCACGCGCTGGCCGTGGCGGAACGCGTCCATCTGTGGCGTGCGCCGGGCGTCGGCCACCGGCTCGCCTTCGGTGCCGCGCAGCAGCAGGGCGTGCGCGCCCACGAGCGCGAAGGTCTCGGCCATGGACACCGCGTATTCGGGGTGGGTGTAGCTGCCCACGATCAGTGCTTCGCCGGCGCAGGGGTTCATGAGCTTGACCAGGCTGTGCGCCGGGTTGCGCAGGCCGACCACGCGGCGCACGTCCAGCAGGCGTTTGAGGCCGGGGCACAGCACCTCGGTGGGCAGCAGCGCGCACTGCCCTGGTGCCAGCGCCTGCACCGCATGAAGCGCGGGCTGGCCCAGCGCCGCGAACACGGCTTCGCTGGGGGTGCGCCGGTCTTCGGTGGCAGTGCCGTGCACCAGCACGGCCGCGCCCTCGCGCGCCAGCAGCAGCGCCAGCAGGGGCGTGAGCACCGGCAGCTTGCGCGCGCCGTTGTAGCTGGGCAGCACCACGGTGGGGTGGCCGGTGTCGGGCAGCCGCTCCAGGCGGGCATGGGTGGCGTCCAGGAAGCCCGCCATCTCCTCGGGCGTTTCGCCCTTGATGCGCATGGCCAGGCAGAAGGCGCCGATTTCCAGGTCGCTCACCTGGCCGTCGAGCACCTGCCCGAAGAGGTCCGCTGCGTCCGCACGGCTGAGCGCGCGTGCACCTTCCTTGCCGCGACCGATGACCTTGATGTACTGGCTGATTCCCATGGGGCGCAATTGTCGGACAAGCGTGATGACTTCGGGTTATATGGCCGCTTCCGCGTTCAGGCGGCCTGTGGCACCGGGACCGTGGCCCGCAGCAGGCGGCGCAGTTCGGGTATGCACGAGCCGCATTTGGTGCCGCATTGCAGGCTGCCTTGCAGGGCCGTCAGGCGCTGCGACTCGTCGCCCGTGCAGCGGGGCAGTTCGCGGTTGATGGCGTCTTCGCTCACGTTCAGGCAGGTGCACACCTGCCGGCTGCGGGGGGCGATGGCGATGGGCGCCCGCGCGCCGGGCATGAGCAGCTGGCGGCCGTAGGACGCGGCGGGCAGCGCATCTTCCAGCAGGGGCTTGATCCAGGCCTCGGCCCGCGTGTCGCCGGCCAGCACGAAGCCGTCCAGCGTGGTGGCGCTGCCCGTGCGCAACAGGCGCACGGTGCGGCGCTGGCCTTGGCGGCGGTCGTCGTAGCGCAGCGCGTCGTCGTGGTCGAGCCCCAGCAGCGCTTCGATGCGCTCGATCAGCACGGTGTCGGGCACGTCGTGCGCTGCGGCGCGAAACAGCACGCCCTGGCGCTCGCGCCCGAAGGGCACACAGGCGGCGAAAGGAAAGGCCGTCATCAGATCGCGCAGGCCCTGGCGTGCCGACAGCGCGGCCTCGTCGGGCAGCCAGGCCATGCCCAGCAGCGTCCAGGGCATGTCGGCCTTGAGCACCTTCACGGCCGCGTGCTTGAGCTCAGGCTGCTTCGAGGTGGGGCAGTGCGCCGAGGTGGTGAGCGCGTTCACGCCGGCCAGCGGCACGCCGGTGCTGCTGGAGCCGCTCAGGTATTCCGAGCCCCAGTGCATGGCCATGAAGGCCTGCGACAGCCCCACGTCGGTGCTGGCCTGCACGGGCACCAGAAGGGAGCCTCGCTTGCTGGTGACATGCACCAGATCGCCTTCGTTCAGCCCGCGGCGCGCCATGTCCTGCGGGTGCAGCTGCACGCAGGGCTCGGCCACGTGGCCGAACAGGCGGCCGAGCGTGCCGGTGCGCGTCATGCCGTGCCACTGGTCGCGCAGGCGCCCGGTGGTGAGCGAGAAGGGGTAACGCGATTCGCGGGGCTCGGCCAGCGGCACGTAGGGCAGGGCGGCGAAACGGGCTTTACCGTCGGCGGTGGGGAACACGCCATCTTCGTAGAGCCGGGCCTGGCCGGCGCTGTCGCCTTCGCGCAGCGGCCATTGCTGTGGGCCTTGTGCCTCCAGCATGGCGTAGGACAGGCCGGTGATGTCGAGGTCGCGGCCGCGGGTGCTCTCGCGGTGTTCCTGCCAGATCTGTTCGGGGGTCTGGTAGGGAAAGAGGGTTGTCGTGGGGGCGACGGTCTTCTCCGGCTGCAGCGCAAACGGGGTCAGAGCCGAATTTCGATCGGCGTTGTTGGCGGCTTCAGAGGGTGTTGTCCTGAATTCGGATCTGACCCCGTTTGCTTCTTCGTTTGCGCCCAGGGTTCGTTCCAGCCTTTGCGCGAAGTCCACCACGATCTGCCAGTCGTGGCGGGCTTGGCCGGGCGCCGGGATGGCCGGGCGTACGCGGCTGATGCGGCGTTCGCTGTTGGTCACCGTGCCGTCTTTTTCGCCCCAGGTGGTGGCGGGCAGCAGCAGGTCGGCCCAGTCACAGGTGGCGGCGGTGGCGAAGGCTTCCTGCACGACCACGAACTCGGCGCACTCCAGCGCGCGGCGCACGGTGGTCTGGTCGGGCATGCTTTGCGCCGGGTTGGTGCAGGCAATCCACAGCGCCTTGATCTCCCCATCGGCCGCGGCCTGGAACATTTCCACCGCGGTCTTGCCGGGTTTGAAGGGCACATCGGGCACGCCCCAGAGCGCGGCCACTTCGGCGCGGTGCGCGGGGTTGGCCATGTCGCGGTGGGCACTCAGCAGGTTGGCCAGGCCGCCCACTTCGCGCCCGCCCATGGCGTTGGGCTGGCCAGTGAGCGAAAACGGGCCGGCGCCGGGCTTGCCGATCTGGCCGGTGGCCAGGTGCAGGTTGATGAGGCTGGCATTCTTGGCCGTGCCGCTGCTGCTCTGGTTCAGGCCCTGGCAGTACAGGCTGAGCGTGGGCTGGCGCGGCCCGGCGTCTTCCAGGCCGGCGAACCCCTGGCCGCCA
>JAGXRS010000404.1 GCA_018335615.1 Hydrogenophaga sp.
CCCAGAACAGGCGGTCGGGCACGGCGTGACCCATGCCAGGCTGGAAACCCGCGTCCAGGCATTGGTCGAGATAGGTCAGCGCTTCGGCGCAAGCCGATTGCAGGTCCGAGCCGCCCGCGATCAATGCACACAGCGCCGCCGACAGGGTGTCGCCCGCGCCGGCAAAGGTGGCATCGAAACGCTCATAGCGCGCGGTGGCGAGCACGGTTTCGGGGGAGGCCAGGTGGCTTTCCAGGTACTGGTCGGCCGCGTTGAATCCGGTCACCAGCGTGTACGGCACGCCGTGTGTGGCGGCTGCGCGCGCGATCTCGCGGGGCCCTGGTGCCCGGTCTTCTGCCCAGTCGGGCAGCAGCCAGCGGCACAGCGTGCTGTGGTTGCCCACCAGCACGGTGGTCTGGGGCAGCAGCAGCTCGGCGCAGGCGTCGAGGTAGTTCTCGATCGCCAGCTCGTCCCACCAGGACAGGTCGGGCATGTAGGTGATGACCGGCACCTCGGCGTAATCGGTCGTGATCTCGGCGATGGCGCTGAGGTTTTCCGGGCTGCCCGCAAAGCCGACCTTGAACGCCTGGACCGGAATGTCTTCCAGCGCGCAGCGCGCCTGCTCCGCCACGGCCTCTTCGTCGAATGCCACGTGGTCGTGAATTTCAGTGGTGTCGCGCACGTAGGCACCGGTCACCACCGAGAGCACGTGGGCCGACGCGCTGGACATGGCCGCGATGTCGGCACTCAGACCGCCGGCACCGCTGGGATCGTTCGCGTTGAACACCATCACGCAGGGAAGCGAGACTTCTCCCGGCGGGCCAACCGGGGACGGGTGGGAGATTTCGGGGGTGTCGGACATGGGTGGTCGGGGAGCGGGGCCGGTGCGTGGAAGACGTGGCGGGCTGCCCGCAGACATCTGTAAAACCACCGGACCACCGGTTGAGAATGCCCTGCCAACGGCCTGGGGAGGCGGTTCGGGGCTCGATACAATGATTGCATTCTATGACACCGTCCTCCATAACCATGACCGAAACCAAGACTTGGATGTGCCTGATCTGCGGCTGGATTTACGACGAGGCAGCAGGTGATCCGGACAGTGGTGTGGCACCCGGTACCCCCTGGGCTCAGGTGCCCATGAACTGGACCTGCCCGGAATGTGGTGCCCGCAAGGAAGATTTCGAGATGGTCCAGATCTGATCTGCACCCTGGCCCTGCGGATGCCGAGCTGTGTCCAGCGCCTGGTGCGTGCCAGCCGGTCCCCGCCCTGGGCCTGCGCCCAGTTTCCCGACCTGTAACCGGAGCAAGCCCATCGTGAGCACGACACCCGCGTTGAAAGTCCTGGTGGTGGATGACAGCAACACCATACGCCGCAGTGCGGAGATCTTTCTGAAGCAGGGGGGGCACGAGGTGCTGCTGGCCGAAGACGGCTTCGACGCATTGTCCAAGATCAACGATTACCAGCCCGATCTCGTGTTTTGCGACATCCTGATGCCCCGGCTCGACGGGTATCAGACCTGCGCCATCATCAAGCGCAACGCCCGGTTCGCGGGCATTCCGGTCGTGATGCTGTCCTCCAAGGATGGCGTCTTCGACAAGGCGCGCGGACGCATGGTCGGCTCGCAGGATTACCTCACCAAACCTTTCACCAAAGACCAGCTGCTGCAAGCCGTGCAGCAGTTTGGTGCCAACCTCACCGGAGCCGTGTGATGCCTATCCGCAAAGTGCTTGTTGTCGATGATTCCAAGACCGAATTGATGGTCTTGTCCGATCTTTTGAATCAAAATGGATTCACTGTGAAGACCGCCGAGAACGCAGATGAGGCCTTTCGTCGGCTAGGTGAGGAAAAGCCCGACCTCATCCTGATGGACGTGGTGATGCCGGGTCAGAATGGATTTCAATTGACGCGGGCGATCTCCCGCGACCCGCTCTATTCCGACGTTCCCATCATCATGTGCACCAGCAAAAATCAGGAGACGGACCGCGTCTGGGGCATGCGCCAAGGCGCCCGCGACTACGTCACCAAGCCTGTGAACGTGGAAGACCTGCTGTCCAAGATCCGGGCGCTCGGCTGATCGGCCCCGCCGCTTCCGCTACCGGTACACACATGGCCAACCGACAGTCACTCCGGGATTTGCAGGAACGCCTGGCCCAGCGGTTGAACGCGGCCAAATTCGAAGCGGCCACCGTCTCCTGGCTGGCCGTTGAGGCCCGTCGGCAGCGTTACCTCCTCCCATTGGTGCAGTCGGGCGAAATTTTCCCCTGGACCACCGTGCATGCCGTGCCCTACACCAAACCTTGGTATGCGGGTGTGGCCAGCCTGCGTGGCGGCCTGCATGGCGTGGTCGATCTGGCAGGGCTCGTGTCGCACGCCGAAGGTGCCTCGGCCGTGACCGAGCGCATCACCTCCGAATCGCGACTGGTCAGCCTGCACGCAGCCCTGGGGGTGAATGCCGTGCTGTGGATTGACCGTCTGCTGGGTTTGCGAAACCCGGCCATGTTCAGTTCCCTGGCCGATCCGCCGCCGCACGCACCACCGTTTTTCGCCCGTTGTCTGGTGGATGTTCAGGGGCTGCCATGGCAGGAACTGGACCTGCAGGCGCTGGCCAGCGAGCCTGAATTCCTGACCATTGCTGCCTAGGCGGTCTGAACCGCGTGCCCCGGTCGGGTTTCTGCCCTTTGTTTTCTGTTGGAAGGTTTTTTCATGGCCACGCTTGATCGATTCCAGGGACTGTTCAAGAAGAAGACCAGCGACGAGTCCGGCCAGCCTCGCGCGGTCGCTCCAGACACCGCCGAGGCTGCAGCTGATCGGCCCGCTGTGTCGGCAGCCGAGTTTGCCGAGAGCCGACGGGCAAGCGACGAGTTGCGTGACCTGGTGGATGCGGGTGAAGTCTCGCTGCCGCTGCTGGGTCGGCGCACGGCCACGCAGCACCAGCGCATGCTGGCGTCCATGCTGGCTGTGGGCTTGGTGGTGCTCGGTGGTGTCACCTTTTTCTCGCTGAGTCAGACCGAGCAGATCAGCCAGCAGGTGGCCGCCAGCGGCCAGGCGCTCATGCAGTCGCAACGCCTGGCCAAGAGCGTGTCGCAGGCCCTGGTGGGCAGTCCGAGCGCGTTTGCCGAAGTGCGTGACAGCTCCGACGTGCTGGCGCGCAACGTGCGCGGTCTGCGGCAGGGCGACGCCGCCCTCAACCTCAATTCGCTGGGGCCGCAATACGAAGCCCCCCTGAGCGATTTGCTGCCCAAGGTGGAGGAGGCCGAACGCAACGCCGCCACCGTGTTGTCCCAGCAGGCCATCCTGACGCAGGTGGGCAACGCCTTGCGCACGATCAACCGGCAGTCGTCCGACCTGCTGGAAATCGCCGAAACGGTGTACTCGCTCAAGCTGCAGCAGGGTGCGCCGGCAGCGGAACTGTCTGCTTCGGGCCAGCTCGTCATGCTGACCCAGCGCATCGGCAAGTCGGCCAACGAATTCCTGACGATGGAAGGCGTCAGCCCCGAGGCCGTGTTCCTGTTGGGCAAGGACCTGAACACCTTCAAGGAAATCACCGAAGGCCTGCTCCGGGGCAGCGAGGAGCTCCGGCTGGAGGCGGCCCGCGATGCGCAGGTGCGTGAGCGGCTGGACGTCCTGCTGGCGTTGTACGAACAGACGCGTACCGAAGCGGGCGCCATTCTGGGCAACCTGCAGGGTCTGGTGTCGGCACGAGAAGCCCAAGTGGGCATCGTGGGCGACAGTGAAGCCCTGCGCCTGGGCCTGCAACAGTTGCAGACCGACCTGTCGAACCGCTCGGGCCTGGGCGGCGTCCAGCTGATGGCCCTCTTGCTATCGGCGCTGTTTGCCCTGACCTGTGGTGCGGGTCTGGCCTACGTCCAGCTGCTCGACAGCCGTCAGCGCCAGGTGGTGGCCGAAAACCAGCGGCATGCCGCGGAATCGCTGGAACAGGATGCCAAGCGCGTCAACGATGCCAACCAGGCCGCCATTCTGCGTCTGATGAACGAACTGCAGACAGTGGCCGAGGGCGATCTGACGCAGGAAGCCACCGTGACCGAAGACATCACGGGCGCCATTGCCGACTCGGTGAATTACACCGTGGAAGAACTGCGCTCGCTGGTGGGCAACGTGCAGGCCACGGCCACGCGCGTGGCACAAACCACGTCGGCGGTGGAAAGCACGTCGACCGAACTGCTGGCCACGTCGTCGGAACAGCTGCGCGAAATCCGCGAGACCGGTCAGTCGGTGCTGGACATGGCGCAGCGCATCAACCAGGTGTCGGGTCAGGCGCAGGAATCGGCCTCTGTGGCACGGGTGTCGCTGCAGGCCGCCGAGTCGGGCCTGCAGGCCGTGCAGGACGCCATCGGCGGTATGAATGCCATCCGCGACCAGATCCAGGAAACCTCCAAGCGCATCAAGCGCCTGGGCGAATCGTCACAGGAGATCGGTGAGATCACGGAACTGATCTCGGACATTACCGAGCAGACCAACGTGCTGGCCCTGAACGCCGCCATTCAGGCCGCGTCGGCCGGTGAAGCCGGTCGTGGCTTCTCGGTGGTGGCGGAAGAGGTGCAGCGACTGGCCGAACGCTCGGCCGACGCCACGCGCCAGATTGCAGCACTCGTGAAGGCCATTCAGACCGATACGCAGGACGCGGTGGCCGCCATGGAGCGCTCCACGCAGGGTGTGGTCGAGGGGGCCAAGCTCTCCGACAACGCGGGTACGGCGCTCTCCGAAATCGACCGGGTGTCACGCCGACTGGCCGAGCTGATCGAGCAGATTTCCGACGCTGCGTCGCGTGAAGCGGAATCGGCGAACGAGGTGGCCGGCAACATCCAGCACATTTTTGCGGTGACCGAGCAGACCGGTGAAAGCACCCGCTCGACCGCCCAGCAGGTGCGGGAACTCTCCGCCATGGCCGAAGAGCTGCGCCAGTCGGTTGCACGGTTCAAGATCGCCTGATACCCGAGTCATCAACCCGAAACGCCATGCTCGACACAACAGCCGACAGTTTGCAGACGGATGTCCCGCTCGCCGACCTGGGTCCGCTGGCATGGGTTTTTGACGAGTTGCGCAAGTCGCTGGAGGGCGCCAACAAGGCCATCCGGCGCTTCGTTCGGGAATCCGAGCACGCGCGCCACCACGATCTCGAGGCGGTGGATCCCAGCCCGCTGCGACTGGCCCGGCAGCAATTGCACCAGGCCGTGGGTGCGCTCGAAATGGTGGGTCTGGGAGCGCCCGCACAAGTCTTGCGCGCCATGGAGGCGGCGGTGCAGCGTTTCGTGCAGAAACCGCTGGTGTGCACCTACGACGCGGCCGCCAAGGTCGAACGGGCGGGCTTTGCCCTGGTCGAATACCTCGAAGCCGTGCTCAACAACAAGCCG
>JAGXRS010000405.1 GCA_018335615.1 Hydrogenophaga sp.
CCCGGTCGGTTTGCATGAACACTTCGACACGCTCAGTGCGAACGGATTCTTCGGCTCGCGCGGGCACTTCGACAGCTTCAGTGCGAACGGGGTCTCGGGTCTGGTGTGGGCTGCTGCGACCCATTGATCCGTTCGGGCTGAGCTTGTCGAAGCTTTCAAGCTGCGCTGGCACACTCGCGGCGTTTCGACCGGCTCAGCGTGGAGCTTGCTGGAGGTGTCAGACCAGCGGCACGGTCAGCCGGTCGATCACCGGACGGGTGTCCGGCCGCACGCCGCGCCACCACTCGAAGGCTTCGGCGGCCTGCTCCACCAGCATGCCCACGCCGTCGGCCACGTGGCTCACGCCGGCGGCCTGCGCCTGCTTCAGGAAGGGTGTGAGGCCCTTGCCGTACACCAGTTCGTAGGCCAGTGCGCCGGGCGCGAACACGCCCGCGGGCAGCGGCAGCTCGGCCTGCGATAGGCCGGTGGAGGTGGCGTTGAGCACGATGTCAAACGACTCGCCGGCCAGTTCGTCGTAGCCGCCGGCCTGCAAATCGGCGTGGGCGGCAAATGCGCGCTTCAGCTCCAGCGCCTTGTCGGCCGTGCGGTTGGCAATGGCGATGCAGGCAGGGCCCTGCTGCGCCATGGGCAGAATCGCGCCGCGCGTGGCGCCGCCCGCGCCACAGATCAGCACCCGCTTGCCGGCCAGTGCCACGCCCAGGTTGCGCTGGATGTCGTTCACCAGCCCCAGGCCGTCGAAGTTCTGCGCCAGGATGCGCTCGCCCTCGAACTTGAGCGCGTTCACCGCGCCGGCCAGCCGGGCGCTTTCCATGGGATCGGTGGCGATGTCGAAAGCCTGCAGCTTGAAGGGCAGGGTCACGTTCATGCCCCGCCCGCCGCTGGCGCGGAAGGCCTGCACGGTGGCGGCAAAACCGTCGAGCGAGGCCTCGATGGCGGTGTATGCGATGTCCTGCCCGGTGGCCTGGGCAAACAGGCCGTGGATCAGCGGAGACTTGCTGTGCGAGATGGGCTGGCCGATGACGGCGTAACGGTCGGTCATGGTGCTGTGCGGTGCCGGTTGCGGTATGGGTCGGTAATGGGTGTGTCATTGTCCCGCATGGCCTGCGGGCTCTGGCCTGAGCGCCTACCATTCGGGCATGACCACCTCACTCAAGATCGATTTCGTGTCCGACGTGTCCTGCCCCTGGTGCGCCGTGGGCCTGGGCGCCCTCGAAGAGGCGCTGCGCGCCGCCAGCGACACCGTGCAGGCCGAGCTGCACTTCCAGCCGTTCGAACTCAACCCGCAGATGCCGCCGCAAGGGCAGGACATTGGCGAGCACCTGACGCAGAAATACGGCTCCACGCCCGAGCAGCAGCGCCAGATCCGCGACACCATCCGCCAGCGCGGTGCCGAGGTGGGCTTCACGTTCAACCCGGACGGGCGCGGCCGCATCTGGAACACCTTTGACGCGCACCGCCTGCTGCACCTGGCGGCGGTGGAAGGCGCGCCCGGCCAGCAGGCGGCGCTGAAGAAGGCTTTGCTGGCGGCCTGCCACACCCGTTCCGAAGCGATGGGCGACCACGCCGTGTTGCTGGCCTGCGCCCGCGAGGCCGGGCTGGACGAGGCCCGTGCGCGTGCTGTGCTGGCATCAGATGAATTCGCCGCCGAGGTGCGCGAACGCGAGGCCTTCTACACGGCCAACGGCATCCATTCCGTACCCGCCGTCATCATCAACGAGCGCCACCTGATCTCCGGCGGCCAGCCAGCGGCGGTGTTCGAGCAGGCGCTGCGGCGGATTGCGGCGGGCGAGGTCTGATAATTTGGCACTCATCTGTTTCGGTTAAAGCCATGTCCGATCTTGCTCTCGATCTGCGCCCTCTCGTGAATGCCATTGCCCGGCTGGACGAAGGCCTGGCGCGCTACCTGAAGGACATCAGCGACACCCAGATTCGCGATGGGCTGATCCAGCGCTTTGAATTCACCTACGAGTTGAGCCACAAGATGCTCAAGCGCTACCTGGAGATGAGTTCGGCCAGTTCGGCCCAGTTCGACGGCATGCCCTTCGCCGACCTCATCCGTACCGGCAACGAACAGTCACTGTTGCTCAGCGACTGGCCGCGCTGGAAGATGTTCCGCGAGATGCGAGGCAAGACGAGCCACACCTACGATGAAGCGGTTGCGCTGGAAGTGGTGGCCCAGATTCCAGCCTTCCTGGATGAAGCGCAGCATCTGTGCGCCCGCTTGCAGGCGAGGGTGGCATGAGGGCACTTCAGGTGACGAACTCCGCCGTCCCGGCCGTCGACATGCGGCCGGAGCAATGGGCCATCGTCCGAGCGATTCTGCAGAAGCACGTACCAGATCGGGAGGTCTGGGCCTTCGGGTCGCGCGCACGGCACACGGCAAAGCCGTACTCAGACCTGGACCTTGCGATCGTGGGCACGGCCCCGTTGGGCCTGGCCTTACAGGCCGCGCTGGCTGACGACTTCAGCGAATCCGACCTGCCGTGGAAGGTGGACGTGGTGGACTGGGTCACCACCAGCGAGAGCTTTCGCCGGATCATCGAAAGAGATCGCGTGGTGCTGCCCTTTTAGCGCGGTCGGGCGGCGCGAGCGGTGCGGCAAAATGCCCGCATGAAAGATGTGTTGTCCGGTGAAGGAAGCGAGTCGAGCAGTTTCGACAGCTATTTTCGCGACCCGTCCGCAGCGGATGTGCATGCGCTGGCCTGGACGCTGGGTCAGCGCGCAGAATCCATTGATGCGCTGCGGGGCTTGTTCAGCGGGTCGCAAAACCTGGTACGGCTGAGGTTGTGGTGCTTCTTGGAACTGGCCGCGCAGCCGCAAGCCCGCCTCGTACGTGAAGACCTGAACCAGCTGTTCCATCAGCTCGTGCCCGAAGCGCTGGACGCGGTGCTAAAGCGTCTGCGGGATCTGAACCTGCTGGTGTGGGATGCGACCGCCCAGGATTACCGGCTTTCCGCGTTGGCGCAGCAGGTGCAGGGCTTGCTGGCGCCCCTGGCCAAGGCGCCGTCAGATGACGATGAAATGTCGGCCCTGTTGTCACAGCTGGCAGGAGCCCATGCGCTGGGTTTGGCCGACCCCCAGCAGATCAAACATCTGCACGCCCAGCTCTCGCGTTTGCGCGATGAATTTGCCGATGACATTGCCAGTGGGTCCGAAGCGCGCCTGCGCTCCGCTCAGCCCCGTTTTGCGCGCGCGTTGCAGCTGGTGGAGCGTGCAGGCCAGGCCCTTACCACGCTGATCCGCGCCGAGCACGATGATCCGCGGCTGGAGCGCGAAGCGCGTGCGCTGGGCCAGGGGCAGGCGCGCCTGCTGTCCATGGCCAGTCAGTTCACCCGTGCGCTGCAGCAGGCCGACCGCCAGCGCCTGACGCTGGGCAGCACCGGGCTGACCACCTCCGATGTGCGTCAGTGGCTGCTGGGGCACCCGGCCTTGCACACGCTGCTGGGGGATGCGCTGTCCACGGGCGTCAGGCCGGTGCTGATCAGCCCGCACGACATGATTGACGTAGCCGAAGGTGAGTTCGAACGCGATCGCCCTGACCCCGAGCGATCCATGGTGCTGCCGCCCCCTACCGAGGCCAGCCATGGCATCTTGCAGACGCTGGGCATGCCCGCCGAACTGGGTGCCCTCATTGAGCTGCTGAAGGGCTGGCAGCCGGCGCCTCCGTCCGGCGGGGTGGATGCAGACGAGGCAGCTCGCCATCCGGTGAGCGCCGCCGTGCTGGGTGGCCGCTTTGCTCAGGCGGCTTACCGCATGCAGCTGCTGCCTTTGCTGGGCGACGAGCAGGCCCGGGGGCTCAAGGGAATGACCGGCGATCTGGCGCGTCAGCCGTGGCAGCTGGTCTTGTCGCCGCAAGTTTCTCCCGTCAACGATGAACAGGTGGCCGCGATCAGCGATGGCCATCTGGTCTGTGAAAACGATTCAACAACATGAGCACGTCAATCGATGACGCCGGTTTGCTGGCGGCCGAACTGCTGGCGCGGCGCTGGTTGCCCCGCCAACACCCCCGCGTCAAGCGCGCCCTAATCGACGCCGACCTCTGGCAGGCAGTGCAGGACCGCCTGGCCCAGGTGGGTATGCGCCTGGTGGACAACATCCACGCCGACCATGTGACAGCAGCCCTGCTGCGACCGGCCGAAAACGCGGTGTTCGGCGAGGCGGGCCTCAACAGCCACAACAACATCGACCTGCCGCGCGATGCGGTGTCCCTGCTGGTGGTGCTGTGGGCGCTGATCGTGCTGCCCAAGCGCGAACGCCAAGCCGCGCGCGCCGCCAGTGCCGAGGTGGACCAGCAGAACGACATGTTCTCGTCGCAGCGGCCCATGCCCAACGCGGCCAGCGTCAGCCCCTTGGTGTCTTACAAGGCACTGCTGAGCGACTTTGGCCCGCAACTGGGCAAGAAAACCCGCATGGACGGCAACCTCAAGCGGCTGGAGAACCACGGTTTCATCGTCCGCAAGGGTGACGACATCGCCGAAGGCCCGTTGCTCGACCTGCTGCTGGATTACGACCGGCTGGCCACCCGCGTGCTGGAGGGCACGCTGGGCGAGGTGCTGGCCAAGGCCAGAGTCCAGGCTCCTGCCGGGGCTGCTGGCGACGCCTCCAACGGTGTTGCAAAGGACGAAGCTGTCACAGGCGCCCACCCTTCGGCCGACTGAGAACCACGATGTTTCACCTGCGAAGTCTTGAACTCCTGCACTGGGATTACTGCCAGCGCCTGAACCTGCCACTGGATGGCGCCATCATCACCGTGGCCGGCCCCAACGGGTCGGGCAAGACCACGCTGCTCGACGCCATGCGCACCCTGCTCGGGTTGGACTGTTCCGGCGGGCGCAGCTACAAGACCTACGCGCGACACGCCAACGCCGACAGCGCCTGGCTGCGCGCCACCGTGGACAACCGACCCGTAAGCCGCCAATCGTCCAGCCGCCCTTTCGCCCGCTGTCTGCTGTACGCGGACACCGTCACGCTGGTGTGCCGCATCGAGCGCAACGCAGGCGACTGGCAGCGCCGCTACTGCATGGTGGAGGGCGACGTGCCCATCGAGACCCTGGTGAATCTGCCCGAGAAGGACTGGCTGGGGCTTGAGCACTGGCGCAAACGTCTCGAAGGCGCCGGGTTGAGCCGCGCGATTGCGCGCGTGCTGGCGCTGGAGCAAGGGCAGACCGATCGACTGTGCGAGTACTCGCCCAAAGAACTGCTGCGCTTGGTGTTTGACGTGTTCGGCGACCAGGAGGTGCTGGACCGCTACGAGGAAGCGCGCACGCATCAGCGCCAGCTGGCCGACGAGGTGCAAGCCGCCGAACGCGAGCTGGCCCATGCCCAGGTGCAGCTCCAGACGCTGCAAGCCCGTGTCAACCTGTACCAGCAATACCAGCTCAAGCTGCGTGAGCGCGAGCAGCTGGCGACCGAGGTCATTCCGGTGCTGGCCTGGCACGAAGAGCGGCGCAAGCTCGTGGCCGAGCTGCGCGAACTGCACACCCAGCGCCTGCGCCAGGCCGAGGCCTTGCGCCAGCGGGCGCAGGACGCTACCCAGCTGCTGCAACTGCTGGATGCCCGGCAGGCGGCCGAGCAGCGCGTGAAAGACCTGGAGCGGGACCGGGACGCCGCCAAGACAGCTTTCGACCAGGCACGAGACGCCGAACGCCCAGTGGAGGAATGTGTCAAGCAGGCCAGCGATCTGGACGCGTTGGCCCAGCTGGAAGGCGATGCCGGGCAGTTGAGCCAGCGCCTGAGCGCGCTCAACCAGCTCAGCGTCACGCAGCAGCAAGACGAAACCCGGCTGACAGACCAGATACGGGCCGCACAAGCAGCGCTGGACCGCCTGAAGGACCAGCGGCAGGCGCCGTCGCCCATCGACGTGACCCGCTTCCAACGCGCGTTGAAAGACGCCGGCATTGCCCACCATCTGTTGGCCGATGCCATTGAGATCGCCGATGACCAGTGGCGGGCGGCAGCGGAAGGCGTGTTGCGCGGCGAGCGCTGGGTCGTG
>JAGXRS010000406.1 GCA_018335615.1 Hydrogenophaga sp.
CAGGCGTCGCCACCGCCACAGCCCTGACCCCACCACCAAGCCGCAGCCCACAGCCCCAACCCCAGGAGGTTTCCATGGACGACCACAACAACCCCGCCCGCCGCGCGAATCGAGCCACACCCGAGTCCTTGGGTGCACCAGGCGGCACAGTGGAGCCCGCCAACCGCGCAGCAGCCGCCATCCGGGCCTTTCAGACACCCGAGGAAACCCCGGCGCAGCGCTACGAACTGCGCGACCCGTTCACCGACCTCACCTACCGCAGCGACCGCTTTCAGAACATGGTGGCCAAAGCCGATCAGCTCGGCGCCAACCGGTTCGTCGCGCAGGACGCACAAGGCAACAAGTCGTTCGTGCACAAGGTCGATGGTCATTGGAGCCGCGAAGAGCCCCGCAGCCCGCCAGGTCCTGAGGTCACCGATCAACCCAGGTCAACCAGACCGGAGCGCGCGCAGCAGGAGACTGTCAGCCCTGCCATTCCCCGGCTCTCCAACCCGACCGAACCACGCGCCCGCGAGGGCGCCGAACCGCAAGCGTTCGCGCACATGGATGCCCAGGCCGAACGCACCGCCCTGGTGGCTAAGCTTGAAGCCGCGTTGATGGACCGCTACCTCATCAAGCGGGCACCGGTCACCATGGGTGAGGTCAAGTTGGGCCTGACCGAGTACCGCTTCAAAGGCGACACCTCCCGTGTGGCCTTCACCGAATCCACCTTCCGCCTGGCAACCGACACCAACAGCCCGTCAGTGGCCCGCTCCATGGTGGACGTGGCCGAAGCGCGCAACTGGCATTCGCTGCGGGTGTCGGGCAATGAGGAATTCAAACGGGCGGTCTGGCTGGAGGCCGCTGCCCGTGGGGTGAAGGCGCTGGGCTACGAGCCCAACCCGGCCGATCTGGAACGCCTCAAGGCCGAACGCGAACTGCGTCAGGTCAACCGCATCGAGCCCGGCCGGGATGCGAATGCCGTGCCCGCCACCGCCGCCAACGCAGACAAACCCGCTTCGCGCGGCAGTGGCGGACGCAAGACCGTGCTGGCCGCCATCGAAGCCATTCTGGTGGCCAACCGCGTGCCCGAGAAGCGGCGTGAAGCCGTCATGGCCGCCGCTGCCGACCAGCTGGCCCAGCGCACACGCAACGGCCAGACGCCCAAGGTGAAGGTCTATGACAAGGCGGCGCCATCGCAGCGCCCCGCCGTGGAGCCCCGACCGGAACAACAGCGCACCCGCGAGCGCGCTGCTCCCACCCGCTGAAGGCGTGCCGTATGCACACTGACGCCGATACCGACACCCACGCCGCTGTGGACCGTGAAGGCAGCCCAGAGCTCGCCACGGCCTACGACATCGGTGGCCAGCGCTGGCCGAAAGACGCGCCCGGCTTTGCCCAAGCCATCGCCAACGCCCACAAGCAAGGCCTGCGGCCCCGCTGCCTGTGCCTGGCGCAAGGGATAGAGATGTATGTGGCGCGCCTGGGTGGCCCGTACCGGGGGTTCATCGTCAAACGCATGCCCGACACCGGCTGCCAGCACGCACCCGACTGCTCGTCCTACGAGCCACCGGCCGAGCTCTCCGGTCTGGGGCAGGTGCTGGGCAGTGCCATTGCCGAGGACACCGCCACTGGCGAGACGACGCTCAAGCTCGACTTTGCGCTGACCCAGCTGCCCGGGCGCTCGCAGAGCCCGCCCGTACCGAGCAATCATGAGCGTGTGGCCACCGATGGCAACCGACTTTCCCTGCGCAGCCTGCTCCACTACCTGTGGGACCAGGCCGAGCTGACGCGGTGGCAACCCGGCTTTGACAGCAAGCGCAGCTGGGGCACCGTGCGCAGGCAACTGCTGTCGGCGGCTGAAGACAAGAACGCGAGGGGCCATTCGCTGCGCTCGCGCCTGTACATCCCCGAGCCCTTCTCGGTTGAACAGCGCGACGCGATCAACGTCAGGCGGCTGGCGCAATGGTCGCAAGCCCATTCAGAACCCGGTCAGCCGCAGCGCCTGATGCTGCTGATTGGCGAGGTCAAGGACATCGCGCCGGCGCGCTATGGCTTCAAAGCCGTGCTGAAACACGTTCCCGACCAGGCGTTCTCGCTTGATGAACAGCTCTACCGCAGGCTGAGCAGGCACTTCGAGACCGAGCTGACCCTGTGGGGCGCCTCCGACAACATGCACCTGGTGGTCATCGCGACGTTCAGCGTGTCCGAGGCGGGGGTCCCGAAGGTCTGCGAGCTGTCGCTGATGCCGGTGACACAGCACTGGCTACCGGTGGAAAACCGCGTCGACCAGCAACTGGTGGACCACCTGGTGCACCAACGCCGATCCTTCAGGAAGGGCCTGCGCTACAGCCTGCCCGCCAGCACCCCGGTGGTCAACGCCATCCTCAGCGACACCGGTGCAGAGCCCTGTGCGCTGTGGATCGCGCGGGAAACAGATGACGAGCATGAAGGGCGGGCACCGTGGGCGTCTCTTCCCGCGCCCGGCCATCCACCGTGTTGGCTCTGGCGACCGGCAGAGGGTGCGATGCCTCCATTGCCAGAAAAGCGTGTGCACACGGCGCCTGGCCAGGGACCTGCGCCGGAACCATGAGCGCGGCATACCATGGAGAAAATCTTGTCCTCTACCCCCTCAACGGAGCCGGCCATGGAATGGCCGCCAGTGACGTGGACGACCACCACCGGCTGGAGCGCGCACGCATCCATCCATCCACCTGCTGTTGATCAGCGATGCCAACCGGGGCCTGGCCGACATCACCGCCAGCCACACCTTTGAGGCCGACGCTGCCATCGCCCAGCCGCCGCAGCGCCGACAGGCCACCGCCAAGCCATCCAGTCCGGCGAATCCCGGCAAGCCGGTGACCAAGAACCCAGTCGGCCGTGGCGCCGATACAGCTCTGCCAATACCTTGCGCGAGTACCTGCACGGCGACGACTTGTTGCTGTACACAGCCATGGACGCCCGGGCCACGGTGTACCTTCTGTCCATACGCCACCACCGACAACTCTCGTTTGATTTTGCTCGGTCGTGGCCGTCGTCAGGTTGACGGCCCCAACTGTCCTCATAATGGCATGTCGCCAGATGTAACAAATTCGAATCGAGCCGTAAGCCCGTGGATGTCAAAGTCAGACAGTCCCAGACCCATGGCTCATAGAACCCGACCGGTTCCGCAACGTCTGCGGAAGTCAATAAATGACGGATGGATATGCACGGGAGTAGCCGTTCAAATTTCGACGTACTCAAACCTTATGAGCCGCAACTCTGGCGCCTCGGCGCCTTGGCAGAGCGCTATTTCACAGACGACCCCAACACCAGTCTTCTCAAGCTGCGACAATTTTCAGAGTTGTTGACCCAATCGGTCGCCGCACGGATCGGGCTCTACACATCGGCGGAAGAGTCCCAATACGAACTGATCCGACGTTTGCAAGCCGACGGCTTCCTTCCGCGCGAAGTCAAGCAACTGCTGGATCAAATTCGCGTTGCAGGCAATGCAGCCAATCACGCACTCGAAGCCAACCACGCCAAGGCCCTGGCCTCTCTGCGATTTACCTGGCAACTGGTCCTTTGGTTTCACCGCACCTTCAAGGACCCCGGCTTTCGATCTGGCCCCTTTCTGCCACCCGCCGCGCCGGTGGACGAAAGCACTGAGCTAAAGGGCCAGTTGGACGATCTGCGCCGGGCAATGGTCGAGTACCAGTCGAAACACGAACAGGCACAGACCGAACTGGATCAGGCACAGTCTCGCCTTTCCACGCTGGACGAAGAGCGGTCGGTTTGGGAACAGGTGGCAGCAGAGGCCGAACAAGCCAAGACCGAACTCGGTCAGCGCCTGGCGGCCTTGCAAACCGAGGTCAAGTCGGCGCCGCAGTTCAACAAAAACCAGCTTCTATCGTTTGCTTCAGCGGCGGCATCGCAGCTCCACCTCGACGAGTCTCAGACACGACGCCTGGTGGACGAGCAGCTGCGCCAGGCCGGCTGGGAGGCCGACACCGAGGTCCTGCGCTACAGCAAAGGAACCCGTCCCGAGAAGGGCCGCAACATCGCCATTGCCGAATGGCCCTGCGAAGGGTATTCAGCCGACTACGTGCTGTTTCAGGACTTGACCCCGCTCGCCGTCGTCGAGGCCAAGCGCGAAACCAAAGACGTCTCAGCCGCCCTGCAGCAGAGCAAGCGTTACAGCCGCACCTTTGGCGCCAGCTCAGAAACCTTTCTCCACGAAGAAAACTGGGGCGAGCAGGGTGAATTCCGCATCCCCTTTGTCTTCTCCACCAACGGCCGCCCTTACCTGCGGCAGCTTGCCACCAAAAGTGGCATCTGGTTTTGCGATCTTCGCCGTCCAGAAAACCTGGCGCATGCCCTTGACGGTTGGTATTCACCTCAAGGCCTGCAATCCCTGTTGGGTCGCGACGAGGCACAAGCCGACCAAGAGCTCAGCAACACCGCCTTCAATTACGGCTTCCCACTGCGCCACTACCAGCAGGCTGCCATTCAAGAGACGGAACGTTGCATCAGCCAAGGGCAGCGCGCCATTCTGTTGGCCATGGCCACGGGCACCGGCAAAACCAAAACCTGCGTTGCACTGATCTACCGGCTCCTCAAGGCCAAGCGCTTTCGACGGATTCTTTTTCTGGTTGACCGTTCAGCGCTGGGCATCCAAGCCGCCAATGCGTTCAAAGAAACCCGCATGGAGCGGCTCCAGACCTTTGCGGACGTCTTCGGTCTGAAAGAACTGGACGATCAAAAGCCCGACGACGACACCGCCGTGCAGGTGGCCACCGTGCAGGGCATGATGAAACGGGTCCTGTTCCCTGCTGACGGTGTGGCCCCGCCCACCGTGGACCAGTTCGACTGCATCGTCATCGACGAATGCCACCGCGGCTACACGCTTGATCGCGAGATGTCCGACACCGAAATGGCCTTTCGCGGGTTCGATGACTACATCTCCAAATACCGGCGAGTGCTTGACTACTTTGACGCTGTCAAGATCGGCCTCACCGCCACCCCAGCCCTGCACACCAGCGAAATCTTCGGCCCGCCCGTCTATTCCTACGGCTACCGCGAAGCCGTGGTCGATGGCTTTTTGGTGGACTACGAGCCGCCGATTCAGCTGTACACCGAACTCTCTACCCATGGCATGACATGGAAGGTGGGCGAAGACGTCAAGGTGTACGACGCCACCAAAAACCAGATCGAACTCTTCAAGGCACCGGACGAAATCAAGCTTGAGGTGGACGATTTCAACCGCAAGGTCATCACCCGCCCGTTCAACGAGGTGGTGTGCAACTACCTGGCCCAGGAGCTGGACCCCAGTGGGCGCCGCAAGACCCTGATTTTCTGCGTCAGCAGCAGCCATGCTGACCTCGTG
This sequence comes from Hydrogenophaga sp., assembly GCA_018335615.1. Lineage (GTDB taxonomy): Bacteria > Pseudomonadota > Gammaproteobacteria > Burkholderiales > Burkholderiaceae_C > Hydrogenophaga. The sequence goes on from JAGXRS010000406.1 coordinate 5,345, forward strand.
GTCGAGGTGCTCAAACAAGCCTTTGCCGTCCAATATGGCTCGGTAGAAGACGACGCCGTCATCAAGATCACCGGCGACGCCG
>JAGXRS010000407.1 GCA_018335615.1 Hydrogenophaga sp.
GGCCCCCGCCGAATCGGCCAGGTAGGCGGCCAGCCCCGCGTTCCACGCCTGCAGCAGGGCGTCCACGTCATCGGGCCGTTCCCTCAAGGCGGCCGGGGTCACCACCAGCACGTCGACGATCTCGCCCGGCATCTGGCGCGTGTCGAACAGCGTGACGAAGCCGGCTTCGCGCATCTGGGTCGCCAGCGGTTCGTAGGACACGGCGGCCACCACCCGCCCCGCTTGCAGGGCCGGCAGGTGCTGGGAGGCCTCCAGGGTCACCACCTGGATGTCCCGCTCCTGCAGGCCGACCGTGGCCAGCCAGCGCTGCAGCATGAGGCGGTTGAGCGCCGACGCTTCCAGCGCCACGCGGCTGCCGGTCATCACGGCCGAGCGGTCCAGCCAGGGCTGGCCCATCACCACGTCGGCGCCAGCGGACTCGTCGAGCACGGCCACGATGCGCAACGCCAGCCCCTCCTCGGCCAGTTCCAGGGCCTGGTCCAGCGTGATGGCCATGGCGTCGAGCAGGCCGTTGCGGAAATGGCGGAAGTTTTCCGCATGCGACGGCAGTTCGACGATTTTGACGCGCGTGGTGTCGGCCAGGCCGCGCTCGCGCGCCAGCACCAGCGGGTCGTAACCCACCCAGGGATTGAGGCCCACCGTGAGCGGCGGACGCGGTGCGGGCGTGCACGCCACCAGCCCGAGCAGCAGGAAGGCACCCAGCCACACCCCCAGCAGACGGCCGACTGTGCCACGCCACCGCGCGAAGCCGCCTGCCTGTACCGGTCCCATGCCCGCTCGCTTGCCCCACGGGCGGCGCCTGTCGACGCGGGTCGACGCACATGTGTTCATTCTGATGCCCTGATCGAATCAAGGCATTTTGTCAGATGCGTGACAAGGTGTTGCGGGTATTTCCACCCCGGCCGGTTGACCGGTGGACCCGTGCCGCCGACCGGCACGCCCCTGCCCGCGCCTTGGCACGCGGGCGTGCACGCGGCCTGTCAGCGCGCCGGTGGCGCAGCAGAAGGGGGCGACAAGGGGGCCGGCACCGGAGCCGGCACCGTCACACCAGGGGCCAGCGGCACCTCGACCGGGGGCGCGGGCTCCTGGGTTTCGAGGCTGCGCAGCACCCCCCCGGCCTCGACCGAGCCCGTCACCTCGCCCTCGCCGCGGGCCATGCGCTCGCAGATGTGGCGCCGCTGCGTATCGGTGAAGGCCTGGCAGCGCTGCACCGCGTTGCGGGCCAACGCCTCGGGAGACTGGTCCACCCGCGCATCGGCGCTGCGGCGGGAGGCGCGTGCCGCAGCGACCTCGCGCAGGCAGATGGACCGTGCGGCCCCGGGCGCTTCGCCCAGACAGGCCGCTCGCTCGTCGGCCGAGAGGGCTGCATCGCCAGCGCGTGTCTGGGCATGGGCGCCCGCTGGCGCCAGCAACACGAGGGTGGTGAGGCCGGCCAGGGCCCTGGCGGGCCAGTGAAAAAATCGTGCCATGGGAACTCCTGTGATGCGGGCCGGGCGCCCCGGCCCTGGCGGGTGCACGCTACGGCGAACCGCCCGCCCCGTCTGTGCTCCAGGCCACGCAGCCCGCCTGGCACCGCCGCGCTGCGTGCGCCAGCGCACCGACCCGGGACCTCGCTCGCGGCGATGCTGGCATCCCGCATTCTGGAAACACACCCATGGCACAAACCGCACGCATCACCGGCAAGGTCGAATACCGCGAGGGCGACGGCACCAACATCGCCATCCGCCCCGGCCCGGTCGAGGTGGCGCTCTCCGAAACCGATGCCACGCTGAGCTGGGTGGACGAGGACGTGCGCGGCTCCGCCGCGATGCCGCTCACCGACTTCAACCGCTATGTAAAGGAAGGCTGCATCCAGCTCGACAGCTGAGCTCCGGCACCGCCCCGGGCCAGGGGATGAACGGTCTCCCGTCCGGCCGGGACGAGCCCTTTTGATTTGTGCTCACCCACCGTTCGGGCTGAGCCTGTCGAAGCCTTCATCCCTTCTCCGCGCAAGCCCTTCGACAGGCTCATCAGGGCGAACGGATGGGTGGGTGCGTTCGGGTCAGACGCAGCCTCAACCCTGCAGCGCCCGCTGCACGCGCTGCAGGCGTTCGCGCACCTCCTGGGCCACCTGCTGCACCTCGGGGTGCGTGGTCATGCCCATCACGGCCACCGGGTCCATGAAGGCGACGGTGATGTCGCCGCCCGGGTCCATGCGCACCACCACGTTGCAGGGCAGCAGCAGGCCGATGTCGGGCTCGGCGCTGAGCGCGCGGTGCGCCAGCGGCGGGTTGCAGGCACCCAGGATGCGGTAGGGCGCCACCTCCAGGCCGAGCTTGGTCTTGAGCGTGGCCTGCACATCGATCTCGGTCAGCACGCCGAAACCCTCGGCCTTGAGCGCTTCCACGGTCTGGCGCAGCACGGCGTCGAAATCGGTGGATGCCGGTTGGGCGTGAAAGCCGTAGCGCGACGGCGAGGTGGGGGACGTGGTCATGGTGTGAGCTCCTGATGGGTGGCGGGTGGATACCCGGTGCACTATCAGGCCTGTGACCACTTCCCTCTGTGCGCTTGCGCACCAGCAGCGTGCACAGTCGCTCGCCCGCCGCCGTCAGCGCCCGTAGGCCAGGCCCGAGGCCACCCCGCCGAACAGGTCGCCTTCCACCATGGCCACGCCGGGAAACTCGGCCTGCAGCGCGCGCTGGAACGGTCGCAGCGCCGAGGAGCCGCCGGTGAGGTAGATGGCATCCAGCGCGCCGTCGCTCAGCCCGGCGGCCTGCACACAGTCGCGGGCGCAGGCCACGGTGCGCGCCAGCAGGCTGCCCAGGTGCTCGCGCAGGTGGGTGGTGTCCAGCGGGGCGCGCAAGCCGCGCTCCACGTCCGACAGGTCCACGTCGGTGGCGCCATCCAGCTGCGAGCAGCGGATCTTGGCCTGCTCCACCTCGTGCGCGATGCGGTGGCCGTCGCGGTGCTTGAGCACCTTCATGAGCCGCTCGTGCAGCGCCGTGTCGCGGTAATTCACGCGCAGCGACTGCGCCTGGCTGATGGCGCGCGGCAGGTACAGCCACTGGATCAGGTGCCAGGTGGAGAGGTCGAAGAACACGCGGCTGGGCACCTCGCGGTCCTGCGGGCCGAGGTGGCGGTAACCCAGCAGCGGCATCACCTGCTCCAGGCTGAGCTTCTGGTCGAAGTCGGTGCCGCCGATGTGCACGCCGGTGGTGGCCAGCACGTCGGCGCTGCGCTCGGGCAGCGCCAGGCGGTCCGGGCCCAGGCGCACCACGGTGAAGTCGGAGGTGCCGCCGCCCAGGTCGACCACCAGCACCAGGCTTTCGCGCGAGAGGCGGCGCTCGTAGTCGAGCGCGGCGGCAATCGGCTCCAGCTGGAACGACACCTCGTCGAAGCCCACCGCCCGCGCAGCGTCCAGCAGCGACTGCTGGGCCTGCGCGTCGCGCGCCAGGTCGTCGTCCACGAAATGCACCGGGCGGCCCATCACCACGCGCCGGGGTGCCGCGCCCAGCGCCTGCGTGGCGCGCTCGCGCAGCTCGGCCAGGAAGGTGGCGACGATGTCCTGGAAGCTCAGTTGCTGGTGGTTCACCACCGTGGTCTCGTTCAGCAGCGGGCTGCCCAGCAGGCTCTTGAGCGAGCGCATCAGCCGGCCTTCGGTCCCGGCCAGGTACTGCGCCACGGCGTCGCGGCCGAAGTGGGTGCGGTTGTCTTCGGCGTTGTAGAACACGGCCGTGGGCATGGACACGGCCTGGCCTTCGAGCGGGATCAGGCGCGAGTCGCCCTGCGGGCCGGCCCAGGCGATGGCGGAGTTGGAGGTGCCGAAGTCGATGCCGAGCGTGCCGGCGGGCGAAAGCGTCATGAGCGGGGAGAAACGAAGGGGCCTGGCGTGTGCCCGGCAGGCGCGCGGCAGCGGAGGGGCCAGCCGGCGAGGACCGGGGATTCTGCCACCGCGGGGCCGTTCGCGCGGTGCGCGCTGTCAGCGGCCGGCCAGGCGGTGCGGCAGCGGCGCGCCCTGCCCTGCGCTGGCCCGCTCCATCGACTGCAGCCAGCGCGAAGCAGCCCACAGCGCGGCGAACAGGTAGACCACGCCGCCCGGGACCCACATCACCAGGCCGGCCAGCTGCTGGTCCCACAGATCCCTAGACTCGGCCGCGTACAGGGGCACGGGTGCAAAGGTGAGCAGCGCGCCCAGCAGGCCGGTGTGGGTCACGGTGAACACCAGGGCCAGCGCCGCCGGCAGCACCTCGCGGCGCCCCGGGCGCAGCACCGACCACCAGAACAGCCAGCCGGTGAACAGGAAACTGGCGTGCTCCAGCACATGCCACAGCGGGTCGTGCACCGCCGCCAGATAAGGCCCGGGCGCGTGCCAGCCCCAGATCGCCAGCGCGTGCAGCAGCGCGCAGGCGGTGGGGTGGCGGCTGAGCTGGTGCAGGCGGCGCCACCACCCGTCCAGCGCCGGCCCCACGGCCGCCCGCCACGCCGGCAGCGGCCGCGCCAGCACCAGCAGGGGCGCCACGCCGATGATGAGCACCATGTGCTGCACCATGTGCCAGGCCGTGCTGCGTTCGGCCCAGGCGTCCAGCGGGCCAAACAGCGCCAGCGCGCCGAGCAGCATCGCGCCGTGAAACAGCCAGGCGTTCCCAGACAAAATCGGCCCGCGTGGCGCTTGGCGCCAGCTGCCCAGCGCATGGGTCAGCCAGGACAGCGCCCATGCCAGCGCCGCCAGCCACACCGGCCAGCGCGCGAGATCGCCCGCGCCATCGAACAGGCTGTGCGCCCCGGCCAGCGCGGGCCAGAGCCCGGTCACACCCGCCAGCCCGAACACGCCGACGGGCACGCCCAGCCCCCGATGGCCGCCCGGCCGGGAGCGCCCGCCCGGTGTCAGACGCACGGCGGCACGACCAGCAGCGGCAGGCCCACCATGAGGGTGGCCACCACGGCCACCGCGTACAGGGCAGCGGAGACGCGGGCCACAAAGCGATCACGCGGCGGCGCCGAGCCCGACGCCAGCGCGCGGTACGCCTGCCAGGCCGCGTACGCGGCCCAGGCAAACGCCAGCGCGGTGACCACGGTGAAGGCCAGGCCGGCCAGGTTGATGCTGTTGAACACCGTGTGGGGGGGCGCCGGCGGCACCACCACGCAGGCCACGGCCACCCCGCCGTACAGCAGCGAGAACCACAGGAACCAGAGGGTAAGCCCCAGCGCCAGGTGCAGCGGGTGCACGGGCGGCCACAGGCGCGCGTTCACCGCGGTGCTCCGAACAGCAGTGGCAGCAGCGCCATGCCGGCCCAGGCCAGCACGGTGGCGATGGTGCAGAAGCGCCACCAGATCGCCACCACCGCGGGCTCGTAGGGCGCGAACAGCCCCACATAGCCCAGGTGCACGCGCGCCGCCTGCAGGCCAGAGAACACCGCCGCCATCGCAGCGTGCACCAGCAGGTAGGACAGCATGAAGGTGAGCACGGCGTCGTGCGCATGGCGCGACGGCTCCAGGGGCAGCGTGGCCAGCAGGGCCACCAGGCCGGCACTGGCCAGCGCGCCGAAAGCGGCCGCCAGCCACAGCCGCCCGGCCAGGCCGCCCGCGTGCCCGGCGCGCAGGCGGCGCACCGCGCTGCTGATGGACCACTGCCCGGCCGCCAGCAAGGCCGCCACCGCCAACAGCGGCCAGACGCCCAGCACCGAGGGCGAAACAGGCGCCCCGTCGGGCACCACCGTCCAGAGGTACAGCCAGCCGAACAGCAGCGCGCCGAACAGCGCCGCATCGGCCAGCACGGCCAGGCCCATGCCCCACAGGCCGGGGCCGTCGAAGGTGCGCGAGTGCAGCAGCAGGCCTTCCGGCAGGTCCTCGGCCTCGCCGGCCGCGGCGGTGGGGTGCGCGCCGTTTTCCCACGACCAGCGCAGCAGCACCAGCAGCGACAGGCCGGTGAACACCGCCGCCGCCCAGTAGAACTTGAGCAGCAGCGACCCGCACAGCAGCGCCAGCATCACCCCGGCCACCAGCGGCCACCAGGAGTTGCCGGGCAGGTGGATCACCTCGCGCGGGCGCCCGCTCACCGGGTCCACACCGAGGGTTTCGCGTCGGCCGTGGCGGGCCGATGGCAGGCCGTGGCGCCCGGCCGCGATGTCGGCGG
>JAGXRS010000408.1 GCA_018335615.1 Hydrogenophaga sp.
CCCGCCAGGACCTGCCGCCCGACGCGCCGGCCTGCGAGAGCCTGCACGAGATCAGCACCGCGGCGCGCCGCGGCCGCGAGCTGGTGCGCCAGATCCTGGCCTTCAGTCGCCAGCAGCCGATGGCGCGCTGCCCCGTGCACCTGCCCGAGGTGCTGGCCGAGTCGTGCAGCCTGCTGCGAGCCGCCTTGCCCTCGCAGGTGGAATTGCTGCAGCGCTGCGAGCCCGGCATCAACCCGGTGATGGCCGATGCGACCCAGCTCGGCCAGGTGCTGCTCAACCTGGGCACGAACGCCGTGCACGCCCTGGAAGGACGCCCGGGGCGCATCGAATACCGGGTAGACCAGCTCGCCGCTGGCGACGCGCGCCTGCCCGCGGAGCTGGCCAGTGCCTGCACCGCCGGCCTGGGCGCCGTGCGGGTGCAGGTGCAGGACAACGGCTGCGGCATGAGCCCGACCACCCAGGGCCGCATCTTCGAGCCTTTTTTCACCACCAAGGCGGTGGGCAGCGGCACCGGCCTGGGGCTGCCGGTGGCGCTGGGCATCGTGCAGGCGCTGGGCGGGGCCATCGCCGTGGAGACGGCGCCGGGGCTGGGCACCACGTTCTCGCTGTTCTTCCCGGCCGTGGCCGCTGGAGTGGGCGCCCGCGATCACGCCCTTGCACCGGTGCGGGTTGAAGGCGTCACAATGGATGGTCAACCGGTTCCACAGGGGGCCGCTCACCTGGAGACCCGTACCATGGCCGAGACATTGCCTCCCGGGCAACGCCATATCCTGTACCTTGATGACGATGAAACCCTGGTGTTCCTGGTGCGGCGCCTGCTGGAGCGCCGCGGCTACCGGGTGACGGCTTTCAGCGACCAGCGCCAGGTGATCGATGCCGTGACGCAGGACCCGCAGGGCTTCGACCTGCTGCTGACCGACTACAACATGCCCGGCCTGTCGGGCCTGGACGTGGCCAAGGCCGTGCTCGCGATCAACCCGGCGCTGCCGGAGGCGGTGGCCTCGGGCTACATCACCGACGAGCTGCAGGCCCAGGCGCTGGCCGCCGGCGTGCGCGAGGTGGTGTTCAAGACCGACGCGGTGGAGGCCTTCTGCGAAGTGGTGGCCAAACTGGTGAGGTAACCCCACCCTGCGGCGCACATCGCTTTTCAGGGTTGTGTCAGCGGCTCGGCGGAGCCGGTAGCGCGGCAGCCTGGGTCAGGCCTGTCGCCTCGGTTGTCGCGCGGTCCATCGGCGCCGGCCAGCACCCCGGCGAACACCGCGCTGCCGCCGCACAGCGGGGAGCCCACCACTGGGCCCTTCATTTGCGCGCGTTCCTGCCAGGAAGCGTCGGCCAATCGGCAGGCCATGCCGTCGGCCAGCTCGGTGTCCACCGGGGTCTCAACGACATGGCCGCTGCAATGGAATCGGCACAGGTGGTGGCAGGCGCGCTCACCACGCCGACGATGCGCACGCTGTGTCCCGGGGCGCGCTTGGCGGCGATGGCCGAGCCGGCACCGGAGCCTTGGCCGATGGGCATGTAGACCATGTCCAGCGGTGGCATCGCGCACAGGAATTCCCACCAGCAGGGGGTGACGCCGCGCAGCAGGTCCGGGTGGTAGCTGGGCACCATGTGGGCGCCGCGTTCGGTGGCCAGCCGCAGCGCGTGTTCGCGGCTTTTCTGAAAATCGCCGCCGTGCTCCACCAGCGTGATGCCGAGCGCGCGCATGACGGCCTTCTTTTCGGCCCGATTGCCGCGCGGCACGACGATGGTGCAGGTCACGCCGCAGGCGTGCGGCCCAGTCCATGCGCTGGTCGTGGTTGCCGCGCGTGGCGCGGATCGCCTCGCGCGGCAGTCCGCCGCGCTGGCGCAGCGGCTCGAAACAGCTCAGCCCGCCGCGGATTGTGAAGGCGCCCACCGGCGTGTGATTTTTGTGCTTGGCCCAGCAGTCGGTGACCAGGTGCGCGCGCTCAGCGTGACCCAGCGGTATTGCGGCGTGGTCGCGAACGAGCGGTAGACCACTTCGGCGACGGCTGGGATGTCGGCGAGCGTGGGCAATGGCTGGGGATGGGGGCTTCTCGGGGGCTGCCGGTGGAGGGTGTCAGCCGGCGGTGCCCAGCAGCACCGTGCCCCGCGGGGTTTGCAGCGTGGCGTGCAGGGCGGGAGCGCCGGCCTCCACGGCGATACCGTCCAGGCCCACGGCTGCCATCGCTCGGCGCAAGGTGTCGGGTTCGGGGTGGCGCAGCGTGAACGCGCTCAGGTTCAGGCCGCTGTCCGCCATGTTGCTGGTCGGATGGGTGTCGCCCCACTGGATGAGCGTGGGCAGGGTGCCGCCCATGAGGCGTTGGCCGTCGTCGCGTACCGTGATCCGCCATCGCAGCAACCCCAGCGGGGTGGGGCGTGAGGCGGCGAGCACCGGTCCGCGGTCGATGCCCAGCCCGCGCAGGGCCGTGCAGGCGGCCGCCAGGTCGGGCACGCTGGCCACCCAGTGCACGAGCTGCGGGCCCTGTTCGGCCATCGTGTGCTGCAGGGCCGCGTCGTCCAGGTCGAACCAGCGCTTCAGGCAGCCCCCGCGCGCGGGCGTGGCCGCCGGGTCGATGGCGATGATTTCCAGGTAGGCGCGCGGTGCGTCGGGCGTGTCCAGTCGCAGCAGCCGGTTGTGGGTGCCGAACAGCGCGTGCTCGCCGCCGGGACCCGGTGTCACGCCCAGCGTGGCTTCGCACCAGGCCACGCCTTCGTCCAGCGTGCGCGCCGCCACCACCAGGTGGTCGAGCTGGGTGGGTGCCGCTGCGCTCACAGCCGCACCTGCCCGCTGATGCAGGTGACGGACTGCCCTCCGACCCAGACCGTGCCGTCGGCAGCGCGCTCCACGAAGACGCGGCCGGCGCGGTCCAGCACGGTGCCCTGTGCGGTCACGTAGCGCGCGGGCGCCAGCCCTGCCGCGATGAGCCACTGGCCCAGCGCGGCGTTCAGGCTGCCGGTGACGGGGTCTTCGGTGAGGCCGCCGCTGCCGGGGAAAAAGGCCCGCACCTCGAATGCCGCCTCGTTGCCAGCCGGATGCGGCCCGATCACACCCACGTCCAGCCCGGCCAGCACGGCCGCGTCGGGTCTCAGGGCCAGCACCTGTGCCGCGCTGCCCAGCAGCACGCCGCGCCATGTCGGGCCGTTGTCGCACCAGGCGTGGGCCTGGATATCGCGGCGTGCGATGCCCAGGCCGCGCGCGATCAGCGCCACGTCGGCTTCGTCCAGCGGGCCGCTGCGCAGCAGGGGCGGCGCGGCAAACGCCAGCCGGGCATCACCCCCACGCTCCGCCGGTTCGCGGGTCGCGGCCCCCCGAAGGGACGTACGTTCACCTGGGGGCGGCCCGTCGGTGAAGGTGCCCTCGCGGCGGATGCGCACCAGGCCCGCACCGCATTCCTGCACCACATCGGCCGCCACCGGCACACCGCCGGCTTCCAGCCAGGCATGGCAGGTGCCCAGCGTGGGGTGGCCGGCGAAGGGCAGTTCTCGCCCCGGGCAGAAAATGCGCACGCGGTAGTCGGCCCCGGCGGCGCGGCCGGCCTCGGTGGGCGGCAGCACGAAGGCGCATTCCGACAGGTTGGTCCAGTGCGTAAAGTGCTGCATCTCGGCCGTGCTCAGGCCGCTGCCATCGAGCACCACGGCCACCGGGTTGCCCCGGTACGGTGTGGCGGTGAAGACGTCGATCTGTTGGAAGGCGCGGGCCTTCATGCGGCCACCCGTGGCTGATGGGCCAGCTGATCGCGGATGGCCTGGGCCAGCAGGGCCACACCCGCGCCGATCTGCGCCACGTTGGCGGTGACGAAGCTCAGGCGCAGGGTGCGCGCGTCGGCGTGGTCGGCGTAGAAGGCACTGCCGGGCACGAAGGCCACGCCATGCTCCACCGCGCGTGGCAGCAACTCGATAGCGCTCATCCCTTGCGGCAGTCGTACCCACAGGAACATGCCGCCGTCGGGCTCGTTCCACTGTACGCCCAGGCCGTCCATTTCGTGCTGCAGGGCGGCGATCATCGCGGCGCACTGGCGTTTGTAGAGGGCGCGGATGGTGGGCACATGGCGGTCGATGAAACCGTCTCGCAGCACCTCGGCCACCACGCGCTGGTTGAAGCTGGGCGTGTGCAGGTCGGCTGCCTGCTTGGCCTGCAGTAGCTTGGGGTACACGGCGGCGGGTGCCACCAGAAAGCCCAGACGCAGACCGGGCGCCAGGATCTTGGAGAACGAGCCCAAGTAGAGGCAACCGTCGGGGTTGAGTGCGGCCAGTGGCAGGGGTGGCGGCGCGTCGAACCACAGGTCGCCATAGGGGTTGTCTTCCACCAGCGGCAGGCCCAGGCGGGCGGCGGCGTCCACCAGCTGCTGGCGCCGGGTCGCGCCCATGCTGCGACCGGTGGGGTTCTGGAAGTTCGGCAGCACGTACAGGAAGCGCGGCGCGCCCTGCGGGCTCACGGCTGGGTCCAGGTCAAGCGTGAGCAGGCGGCGGCGCTCCGGACTGTCGGGGTGATCGTCGCTGGCGCCGAGCTGGCGCTCCAGCGCGTCCACGTCCACGCCTTCGGCGTCACTGGCCACCCCTTCGATCACCGGTTCCATGGGCGCGAAGGCCTGCAACGCACCGAGGTAGGTAGGCGTTTCCACCAGCACGCGGCTGCCGCTGTCGATCAGCACTTTGCCCACCAGGTCCAGGCCCTGCTGGCTGCCGGTGGTGATGAGCACCTGCGCCGGGTCCACCTTCCACGGCAGGCTGGCGGCCACCCATTCGCGCAGCGGCGCGTAACCCTCGCTGGACGCGTACTGCAGCGCGGCGCGGCCATGGTCGACGCCCTGGCCGTGCAGCACGCGCTGGCAGGCCTCGGCAAAGGCATCCACCGGAAAGGTCTCGGCCGATGGCAGGCCACCGGCAAAGCTGATGATGCCGGGCTGCTCCGTCACCTTCAGAATCTCGCGGATCACGGAGGGGTTCATGCGCTCGGCGCGGCGCGCCAGGGTCCAGGGGCTGTTCATGCGGGTTCCTTCGATGCGGTGGGGGGATTGGGCGCGGCCAGCTTGCGGCCCATGAAGACGGTGAATACCACGGCCAGGGCGAAGCCGATGGTCATCACATCGATGGATTCGCCGAGCAGCGGCACGGCGGCCAGGATGCTGATGAAGGGCTGCAGCAGCTGCATCTGGCTCACGCGCAGCGCACCACCCAGCGCCAGCCCGCGGAACCAGGCAAAGAAGCCGGCCCACATGGAAAACACGCCCACGTACACCAGCGCCAGCCAGGACGGCGTGGCAATGGGTTGGTCGGGCCAGGTGAGCAGGGCGCCCGGCACGGTGAGCGGCAGCGCCATCACACAGACCCAGCAGATCACCCGTTCGGCGCCCAGCTGTGGCGTGACCTGTGCGCCGTACACATAGCCGATGGCCGCCGCCAGCACCGCGCCCAGCAGCAACAGATCGGCCCACGCCAGGCCGAAGCCGCCGCCAAGCTGAGTGGCGCGCAGCACCGAATACACCGCCACCAGCACGCTGCCGAGCCCGGCGCACAGCCAGAAGCCGAGCCGCGCGCGCTGGTGCAGCACCCAGGCCGCGGCGGCGGCGGTGGCCAGCGGCAGCAGCGCGGTGATGACGGCCGCGTGGCTGGCTGTGACATGGCGCAGCGCCCAGCCCAGCAGCAGCGGGTAACCAACGGCATTGCCCAGCAGCGACATCGCCAGCGGCTTGCGCTGCGCCGGAGTGGGAAGGGACGAGCGCGTGACCAGCAGGTACACCAGCGACAGGCCACCCGCCAGCGC
>JAGXRS010000409.1 GCA_018335615.1 Hydrogenophaga sp.
GGGTGAAGCGGCCTTCTCACGCCGCCATGGCGGGCGAAGGCTGCCCCATGACGGCACTGTAGGTTCGCCGGGCGCACGCGAACATGACCAGCAGATGACAAGAATGTCAGGAGACGCCGCGCCGCTCCAACCACCCACCTGCCCGCCCATAATCGTCCCCTGTCTGTCCAACCGTTGGAGGCACAAGCCCGTCCAGATGACCCTTGCTTTCCTGCACCGCGGGGCCCGTTTTGTCCGAAGGCACTGGATCGCCTTCACCCTGGCCGTGGCCCACCTGCTGGGCGCCGTGTCGTCTGTCGACGCCCTGATGGGAACGCGCACGGCGCCGGGCGCCGTTGCGTGGATCGTCTCGCTGAACACCTTTCCGGTCGTGGCCGTTCCCACCTACTGGGTGTTCGGACGTTCGCGTTTCCAGGGCTACGTCATCGGGCGCCGGGACACCGACAGCCAGCTCCACCACGCGCTTGAAACCAAGATGGCGCTGGTGCAGCCCTTCGCCGCGCGCAACTTCTCGTCCCATCTGGACCTGCAGGCAATGGAGCGCCTGGCCAAGCTCCCCACGCTGACAGGCAACGACGTTCAGTTGCTCGCCGACGGCGAAGCCACGTTCAACAGCCTCTTTGAGGGCATCCGGTCTGCCCGCCATTACCTGCTCGTGCAGTACTACATCGTCCGCGACGATGAACTGGGTCGCGAGCTGAGCCGCTTGCTGCAGGAGCGTGCCCGGGCCGGGGTTCAGGTGCACTTCCTGTACGACGAGGTGGGCAGCTACCAGTTGCCATCCGGCTACCTGAACGGCTTGCGCACCGCTGGCGTGCACGTCCGGTCGTTCCACTCGACGCGCGGCTCGGGCAACCGCTTCCAGCTGAACTTCCGCAACCACCGCAAGATCCTGGTCGCCGATGGTGTGTCAGGCTGGACCGGCGGGCTCAATGTCGGTGACGAGTACCTCGGCAGGAATCCCGCCATCGGTGCGTGGCGCGACACGCACCTCAAGCTGGTGGGCCCGGCCGTGTTCGCCCTGCAGCTGTCGTTCATGGAGGACTGGTACTGGGCGACAGGCGAGATTCTGGCGTTTGACTGGACCCCGGTCGAGGCCCAGGGGCGCAAGCTCCCGGTGCTGGTCTTGCCCAGCGGGCCTGCCGACCGCTTCGAAACGGCCAGCCTGATGGTGCAACTGGCGCTGTCCAACGCCCGGGACCGGATCTGGATCGCCAGCCCCTACTTCGTGCCAGACGAGGGCGTGCAATCCGCACTCAAGCTGGCGGCGCTGCGGGGGGTGGATGTGCGCATCCTGATACCCGAGAAGCCCGACAACCCGCTGCTCTACTTTGCGGCCTACGCCTTTCTGGGCCCCATGCTGGAAGCGGGCGTGAAGATCTACCGCTACCACGACGGATTCCTGCACTGCAAGACCATCCTGGTGGACGACAAGGCCTCGGCGGTCGGCACCGTGAACCTGGACAACCGCTCGTTCCGCCTCAACTTCGAGATCACCACCTGGGTGTATGGCCGTGACTTCGCCCAGGAGATGGAAGCCAAGTACCTCCACGACTTCGGCCACTCGCACCTCATGGAGCTGAGCGATGTCACCGGGCGCCCCTGGTGGTTTCGGCTCGCGTCCAGAGCGGCCTATCTGCTGGCCCCGGTGCTGTGAAACCGTCCGGGGCCAGCAGCTGCCATCGGGGCGCTGGACCCGCCTGGGCCATGAGCGGGCCGGCATCCGGTTTTCCGGCAAACAGCTGTCCGGTCGATGACAAAACGGTCATCTGCGGGGCGCGCGTCCGGGTTGAAGGCACACTTGAAGCAGAGGACCTGCTGCCATGAAGATACTGATCGTTGAAGACGAACCCAAGACCGGCGACTACCTGCGCCAGGGCCTGCGCGAGGCCGGCTTTGTCGTGGACCTGGTGGCCAACGGCACCGACGGCCTGCACCACGCATCGGAGGGCGGACACGATCTGGTCATACTGGACGTGATGTTGCCGGGCCTGGACGGCTGGCAGGTGCTGCAGGGCATGCGCAGCCGGGGCCAGCAGACGCCGGTGCTGTTCCTGACCGCGCGTGATCAGGTGGAAGATCGCGTCAAGGGGCTGGAGCTGGGGGCTGACGACTACCTGGTCAAGCCCTTCTCCTTTGCCGAATTGCTGGCCCGTGTGCGCACCATCCTGCGCCGGGGGCGCTCGGGCATGGAGGCGACCACGCTGGTGGTGGCCGATCTGGAACTGGACCTCCTGCGCCGGCGCGTCAGCCGGGGCGGCAAGCGCATCGATCTGACGGCCAAGGAGTTCGGCCTGCTGGAGCTGCTGATGCGCCGCCAAGGCGAGGTCTTGCCGCGCACCCTCATTGCCTCCCAGGTCTGGGACATGAACTTTGACAGTGACACGAACGTGATCGAGGTGGCGATGCGGCGCTTGCGCACCAAGGTCGACGACCCTTTCGAGCCGCGCCTGATCCAGACCGTACGCGGCATGGGCTATGTGCTGGAGGTACCGGAGGACGCGCGCTGATGCTGAGCCGGCTCTCCCTCACGGCACGCCTGACCGCCTTTTACACCCTGGTGTCGGCCGCGGTACTGGTCGGGATGGGTTTCCTGGTGTCGAATGCCACCGGTCGGCATTTTGTCGAGCTGGACCGCGACTACCTGCTGGACAAGATCGGCCTGGTCCAGCAGATCGTCAGGGAGGCACCTTCGCACGAGGTGCTGTCGGCGCGGCTGGACGAGCTGGTGGACAGCCACCGCGGCTTGTTGATCGGGCTGAGACGGGGTGACGAACCGGTCTATGGACATGAGGACCCGTTGTTTTTCGCCCGGTTGCCGGGAGCCAGCACGGGGGCTGAGCCGGCCAGCTGGCGTCTGGGCACCCAGACCCTGAGGGGCCTGTCGGCACAGCTGGAAGCGCCGTCCCGCCTGCAACCGGGGGGTATGGTCCACCCCTGGCACCTGAGCATCGCCGTGGACACGGTCCACCACGCCCACTTCATGACCGACCTGCAACAGACCCTGGCGCTGTACCTGCTGGGTGCGATTCTGCTCAGCGGCCTGCTGGGCTGGTGGGCGGCGCGGCGCGGGCTGGCGCCGCTGCGGGTCATGAAGGAGCGCGCCATGGGGGTCACGGCGCAAAAGCTGGACCAGCGCATGCCGGTGGAGGCCGTTCCCCTGGAACTCGCGGACCTGGCACACAGCCTGAACACCATGCTGGACCGCCTGCAATCGGCGTTTGTCCGGCTACAGGATTTCTCCAGCGACCTGGCCCATGAGCTGCGCACGCCCATCAACAACCTGCTCACGCAGACCCAGGTGTCGCTGGCCCAGAAAAGGGAGGCCAGCGCCTACCAGGACATCCTCGCCTCCAACGCGGAGGAGTTTCAGCGCCTGGGGCGCATGGTGTCCGACATGCTGTTCCTGGCGAAGACAGAAAACGGCATCGAGCTTCCCCATCGCGAATCGATCTCGCTGCACCAGGAAACGCAGGCCCTGTTCGAGTTCTACGAGGCCGTGGCCGAGGACAAGCACATCCGCCTGCTCGTCACCGGCGAAGCCCGGGTCATGGGCGACCGCCTCATGATCCGGCGTGCCATCGGCAACCTGCTGTCCAATGCGCTGAGGCATTCTCCTGCCCATGCCGAAGTCCATGTGACGATAGAAACGCGGGGGGACGTGACCCGCTTGTGTCTCAGCAACAGCGGGCCGGGCATTCCACCGGAAGCCCTGCCCCGGTTGTTTGACCGGTTCTTCCGGGTGGACAAGTCCCGCAGCCAGCCGCAGTCCGACGGGACTGGGCTCGGACTCTCGATCACGCAAGCCATCATGGCGGCCCACGGGGGTTCGGTGTCCGCCCACTCTGAAGACGGGAGCACTTGCTTTTGCCTCGTGTTTCCCGGCGGTGTGCCCAGCACGGCTTCACCGGTTTGAGCCGCATGAAGAGGCTGCGTCGTCCGGGTTGGAGACACGCGGGGGGACACCTCAAAAACCCCACCGCAGAAGCTGAGGTTTCATGCGGCTTCCATGGCTTTGTTCGCCCCCCCGGGCCCGTTGCCAGGGTTCAAGAGGTTGCGGGACGCTCTGGCGAGTCTTTGATGAAGGTGCTGCGCAAAGCGCGCGATGCGCGGCACCCGGCGCACACCGCGGCCCGCCACAGCGGAGCCGAACCAGCCGACCCGCAGGTCTTCGGTCTGGCGCGCGGCGGTGTCGGGAAGGGGGCAACACGCACTGGGGTGGCGACAGCGGCCCGTTCGGTAGAAGCGGTGGGGCTTGAAGAGGCCTTCTGCGCCGGGACGGCGCCCGACCCGACGGGGATGCAACAATCGAACCCATGTCGCGTCGATCTGCTCTCGCCCTGGTGGTGCTTGCCGCTGCTCTTCTGGTGGCCATCGCCACGTGGTGGGCCACACGCGCACCGGTGGTTCAGGCCGTCAGCGTCAGCACGGCGCCGCTGGTGCGGACCCTGCAATTTTCGGCCCGCGTGGCCACCGCCTCGCGTGTCGAGCTGGGCAGCACCCTCACCGGGCGCGTGCTGGCCGTCGCCGTGGCTGAAGGCGATCTGGTCAAGGCGGGCGACGTGCTCGTGCGGCTGGAGAGCGACGAGCTGCGGGCCACTTGGGCGCAAAGCCAGGCCAGCGAACGCCAGGCCGCCGCGCGCCTCGCGGGCTTGCGCAGCACCGGGCGCAGCGCGGCGCAGGCCGCTGTGGCGCAAGCC
>JAGXRS010000410.1 GCA_018335615.1 Hydrogenophaga sp.
TCGCCGGCCATCAGCATGGTCTGCACCGGCTCGGCCAGCTGCAGCAGGCGCAGCAGGTTGCTGGCCGCGCTGCGCGAGCGGCCCACGGCCTGCGCCGCCAGCTCGTGCGTCAGGCCGAACTCCTTCACCAGGCGCTGCAGGCCCTGGGCCTCCTCCAGCGGATTCAGGTCTTCGCGCTGGATGTTCTCGATCAGCGCCATGGCGGCAGCGGCTTCATCGGGCACGTCGCGCACCAGCACCGGCACGCTGTCCAGGCCGGCCAGCTTCGAGGCGCGGAAGCGCCGCTCGCCCGCAATGATTTCGTACTTGCCCGCGTGCTCGCCACCGCTGAGCTGGCGCACCAGGATGGGCTGCATGATGCCCTGCGCCTTGATGCTCTCGGCCAGCTCGTACAGCGCGCCCTCGTCCATCCGCGTGCGCGGCTGGTACACGCCCGGCACCAGCTCGGTCAGCGGCAGCGTCGAGGGCGTCTGGCTGGACCCGCTGGCCTGTGCGTCAGGCGCAGCGGCTTCCGCCACTTTGGGGCCCAGCAGGGCTTCGAGTCCACGGCCGAGGCCCTTGGGTTTTTTGGTGGCCATGTCAGTCTTTCCGGTCGATCAGTTCAGTCAGTTCGGTCAAAAGGGCATGCCCTTGAGGCCAGTCGCCCAGGCCGGATTCGGCGTTGATGTGCCCGGCGTCGCCCAGGTCGACAAAGCGCGAACCCCAGCTGCTGGCCATGCCTTGCGCGCGCTCGAAGGGGCAATACGGGTCGTTGCGGCTGCCCACCAGCACGCTGGGGAAGGGCAGCGGCTGGCGCACGATGGGCGACCAGCTGGGCAGCACGCTGCGCAGTTCGTCGCGCTCGGGGTCGCCCGGTGCCACCAGCAGTGCCGCCTGCACACGCGCCGTGCTGCGCGACACCTGCGCCCAGGCAGCCGTGAGGATGCAGCCGAGGCTGTGCGCCACCAGCACCACGGGGCCGTCCTCGCAGCCCAGGATCACGTCTTCCAGCCGGGCGATCCAGTCGCCGCGGCGCGGCGTCGTCCAGTCGTGCTGGTCCACGCGCCGGTAGCCGTGGAGCGCCTCCCAACGGCTCTGCCAGTGGTCGGGGCCGCTGTTCTGCCAGCCCGGCAGGATGAGCACGTTGGCCGGCGGCACGGCCGCATGTTTCACGTGAAACACGTTCATGCGCCCAGCACGGAACGGTTTCGTTCGATCATCTCCTGGGCGAAGGCAATGAAGGCCTGGCTGCCGCGGGCCGACGGATCGAACACCACGCCTGGCAGGCCGTAGCTCGGTGCTTCCGCCAGGCGCACGTTGCGCGGGATCACGGAGTTGAACACCTTGCCGCCGAAGTGCGCTTTCAGCTGGTCGCTGACCTGCTGCTGCAGGGTGATGCGCGGGTCGAACATGACGCGCAACAGGCCGATGATCTGCAGGTCGGGGTTGAGGTTGGCGTGCACTTGCTTGATGGTGTTCACCAGATCGGTGAGGCCTTCCAGGGCAAAGTACTCGCACTGCATGGGCACCACGACGCCGTTGGCCGCGCACAGGCCGTTGAGCGTGAGCAGGCTCAGGCTGGGCGGGCAATCGATGAGCACGAAATCGTAGTCGTCGGCAACGGCGGCGAGTGCGGTCTTCAGGCGCTTGTCGCGGCGCTCCAGCTCCACCAGCTCCAGCTCAGCGCCGGCCAGTTCGCGGTTGGCGCCGAGGACGTGGTAACCGCACTTCTCTGAGAACACCGTGGCCTCGGCCACGCTCGCGGACTCCAGCAGCACGTCGTACACCGATAGCGCCATGCTGCGCTTGTCCACGCCCGAGCCCATGGTGGCGTTGCCTTGTGGGTCCAGATCGACCATGAGCACGCGTTGGCCGACCTTGGCCAGCCCGGCCGCCAGGTTGACGGTGGTGGTGGTCTTGCCGACGCCACCCTTCTGGTTGGCAATGCAAAAAATTCTGGCCATGGATGCGGTCTGGGGTGGGGTTATTTGGTGAGAGCGAGCTTGACGCCGAAGCCGATCAGGAACACGCCGGCGAGTTTTTCCAGCGTGCGGGCAATGACGGGGTTGGCGCGCATGCGCTCGGCCAGGAAGTGGGTCAGCAAGACGACCACCAAGCCGTAGCCTAGCGTGAGGGCGGCGATGGTGGCGGCCATGACGCCGAAGGTCAGCAGCCCCTGGTGGCGGGCGGGGTCCACAAAGAGCGGGAAGAAGGCCATGTAGAACACGATGGCCTTGGGGTTGAGCAGCGTGATGGCCAGGCCCTGCTGGAAATACTGGCGCGGGCGGATGTTGAGCACGGGTTTGTCGCCCGGTTTGGCGGTGAGCATCTTCCAGCCCAGCCACGCGAGGTAGGCGGCGCCCAGCCACTGCACGGCGTTGAAGGCCGCCGGGTAGGTGGCGAGCAGCGCCGCCACACCGGCCACGGCCATCCACATGAGCACCTGGTCGCCCGCGATCACGCCCAGGGTAGCGGCCATGCCGCCGCGCAGACCGCCCTTGCTGGTGGAGGTGATCAACGCGAGGTTACCGGGGCCGGGGATGGCGAGAAACAGGATGATGGCGGCCACGAAAGCGCCGTAATCTGCAATGCCGAACATGTGAATACCCCCGAGTTGAAGGGTTGAGTTTACGTGAGCGCTTCTGGCGGCTGTTCCTTGTCTCTCTTGTCGTTGATCTGCCGGGATGTTTTGGCTGCGCTTGTCTGCGATGCGGAGTGGTCGAGGCGGGTGGTCCGGGTGGGATTTCTCCGGCTCAGCTCGCGGGCGACCGGGCTTGTTCGCAGGGTGATGGGCGTTAACCGAACCCATGCGCTCACCCTCTGTGGCAACCGCGAATCGATCCTACGCCCTCCCACCCAGACCACCCACCTCCAGCGGCAGAAGGGCAGTCCACCGTTGGCGCGCCCGCTTTTTCTGCAGGGTGGTGGTAGCTGTGCGCGGGCGCAGGATCGATTCGCGGTTGCCACAGAGATTGCGCGCCTGGGCCGTGTTGATGAGCAAACGCCCGAACGCCCACCCCATGCGACCGCGAGCTGAGCCGGAGAACGCGCAGGGCCGCCACCGCCCTGGCGCGAGGTCTACAAGTGAAACCTCTTCCCTTCGCCTGTCAGGCCGAACCGCCGGGCCGCATCCACACGATGCACCGCTCGGCATCCAGCCCCGGCACCACCAGTTGTTCCACGTGAAACACCGCAACGGACGCCGGCAAGGCCGCCATCTCTTCCGCCGGATGCTTCCCCTTCATCGCCATCCACACCGCCCCCGGCTTCAGGGCCGAGACCGACCACGCCGTGAAGTCCAGCAGCGACGCAAAGGCACGAGAGCACACCACGTCGAACCCACCGCCCTCCCCGGCCGCGAGACTTTCCACACGGGCGTGAATGCCGCGCAGATTGGGCAACTTCAAAGCTGCGGCTGCTTGCTGGATGAACGCGGCTTTCTTGCCCACCGTGTCCACGCAACTCACGTCAATGTCTGGACAAGTGATGGCGATCACCACGCCCGGCAAACCGCCGCCCGAGCCTACATCCAGCAGCTTCGCCGGTTGCCCCTCCGTGTGGCGCCGCAAGGGCGCAATGGCGGCCAGGCTGTCCAGCAGGTGGTGCGTCAGCATCTCGGCCGGGTCGCGCACGGCGGTGAGGTTGTAGACCTTGTTCCACTTCTGCAGCAAGGCCAGGTAATCCAGCAACTGCGTTACCTGCAGGGGCGTCAGCTCAAGACCAAGGGCCTGGACGCCGCTTGCCAGCGTCGCGCGAATCTCCGAGGCGCCGCTCATGCCGCCGCTCCGCTCTCCACCGCCACGGTGGCGAAACCTTTGAAGCCGCCCTTCTTCAGGTGGATCAGCAAGAGCGAAATACTCGCGGGCGTGATGCCCGAGATGCGGGCCGCCTGCCCCAGCGTTTCAGGGCGGTGCTTGGCCAGCTTCTGCCGCGCTTCGAACGACAGCGCATTCACCTGCAGATAGTCCAGATCGGGCGGCAGCTTCAGCCCTTCGTAATGCGAGGCCCGCTCCACCTCGCTTTTTTGCCGGTCGATATAGCCCGAGTATTTGGCGGCGATCTCCACCTGCTCCACCACCGGCTCCAGCAACTCGGCCAGCGTTTCACGTGAAACATCAGCAGTGGCGTGCTTGCCACCGTCAAGACCCATCAGGTCGACGTACGACACACCCGGACGGCGCAACAGATCCAGCAAGTTGTGTTCGTGCTCGATCGCCTTCCCCAGTACCCGCTCACTCTCGGCGGCGGGCAGGTTGCGCGGGTTCACCCAGGTGGATTTCAGGCGTTCTGTTTCACGTGAAACAGCATCCCGTTTGCGGCTGAAAGCGTCCCAGCGCGCGTCGTCCACCAAGCCCATGCGGCGTCCGGCTTCGGTCAGGCGCATGTCGGCGTTGTCCTCGCGCAATTGCAGGCGGAACTCGGCGCGGCTGGTGAACATGCGGTAGGGCTCGGTCACGCCCTGCGTGACGAGATCGTCCACCAGGACACCCAGGTAGGCCTCGTCGCGGCGCGGCAGCCAAGCGTCCTGGCCCTGGCACTGCAGCGCGGCGTTCAGGCCGGCAAACAGACCCTGGGCAGCGGCCTCTTCGTAGCCAGTCGTGCCGTTGATCTGGCCCGCAAAGAACAGGCCCTGGATCTGCTTGGTCTCGAAGCTGTTTTTCAGCGAGCGCGGATCGAAGTAGTCGTATTCGATGGCGTAGCCCGGCCGCAGGATGTGCGCGTTCTCCAGACCCTGCATGCTGCGCACCAGTGCGTACTGGATGTCGAATGGCAGGCTGGTGCTGATGCCGTTGGGGTAGACCTCGTGTGTGGTCAGGCCCTCGGGCTCCAGGAAGATCTGGTGGCTGTCCTTGTCGGCGAAGCGGTTGATCTTGTCTTCCACGCTCGGGCAGTAGCGCGGGCCCACGCCCTCGATCTTGCCGGTGAACATGGGGCTGCGGTCGAAGCCGCTGCGGATGATGTCGTGCGTCTGTGCGTTGGTGTGCGTGATCCAGCACGGAATCTGCCGGGGATGCATCGCCGTGCTGCCCATGAAGCTGAACACCGGCACGGGGCGATCCGCGTTCAGGCCGCCGGGCATGCCGTCACCCGGCTGCTCGGCGCACTTCGCCCAGTCGATGCTGCGCCCGTCCAGGCGCGGCGGCGTGCCGGTTTTCAGGCGGCCCTGAGGCAGCTTCAGTTCCTTCAGCCGTGCCGACAGGCTCACGGCGGGCGGGTCCCCTGCCCGGCCGGCCGCGTAGTTGTTCAGGCCCACATGGATCTTGCCGTCGAGAAAAGTGCCGGCGGTCAGCACCACGGTGCGGCTGCGGAAGCGAATGCCCACCTGCGTCACCGCGCCCACCACCCGGTCGCCTTCCACCATCAGGTCGTCCACCGCCTGCTGGAACAGCCACAGGTTGGGCTGGTTCTCCAGCATGCG
>JAGXRS010000411.1 GCA_018335615.1 Hydrogenophaga sp.
CGGGCGAGCTGGGCCATGTGGCTCGGGAGGCCGCGGCCCAGGCTCATCAGTCGCGTGGGGCCGTGGTGGCGGTGGGAGGCGACGGCACCATCAACACCGTGGCGCAGGCGGCGCACGCGGCCGGCTGTGCGCTGGGCGTGGTGCCGCAGGGCACCTTCAACTACTTCGCCCGCTCGCACGGCATTCCCTTCGATGCAGCAGAAGCCGGGGCATTTCTGCTGGTGGCCGAGCCGGTCGCCGTGCAGGTGGCGGCGGTGAACGAGCGCCTGTTCCTCGTCAACGCCAGCCTGGGGCTGTACCCCGACCTGCTGGAAGACCGCGAGGCCTACAAGGCCCGCTGGGGGCGCAGCCGCTTGGTGGCGCTCGGGGCCGGTTTTCTCACCCTGCTGCGGGCCCAGCGCCGGCTGCGCCTGCAGATCGAGCTGCAGGGCGAGCTGTGCGAGGTGCGCGCCCTCACGCTGTTCGTGGGCAACAACCGCATGCAGCTGCGCCAGCTCGGCGTGGAGGCATCGGGCCGGGGCGGTGACGCGACCGGGCACGGCCTCGTCACCGCCGTGATGCTGCGGCCGGTGGGCACGCTCAGCATGCTGGGGCTGATGTGGCGCGGCGCCATGGGCACGCTGGGCGAGGCCGACGACGTGGAGCGCTTCACCTTCACCCGCATGCGGGTGCAGCCCTCGCGCTGGACCGGGCGGCGCAGTGTCAAGGTGGCGTACGACGGCGAGGTCTGCCGCCTGCCCGCCCCGCTGGACTTTCGCGTGCATCCCCGGCCGCTCTACCTGCTCAAGGCACCCGGGGGCGCCGCACAGGAGGACGAGGCATGAGCCTGCTGCTGCAGATATCCGACACCCATTTCGGCACCGAACAGCCCGCGGTCGTGCAGGCGCTGGCGCAGCTGGCCCATGAGGCCCGGCCCGACCTGCTCGTGCTCTCCGGCGACATCACGCAGCGCGCGCGCGGGCACCAGTTCCAGGCGGCGCGCACCTTCATCGACGGCCTGGGCCTGCCGCTGCTGGCCGTTCCGGGCAACCATGACATTCCCCTGTTCAACCTGGCAGCCCGGCTGCTCTGGCCCTACGCCGGCTACCGACGGGCCTTTGGCGCCGAGCTGGAACCGACGCACGCGTCTGAGCAGCTGCTGGTGCTCGGGGTCAACACCACCCGGCGCTGGCGGCACAAGCACGGCGAGCTGTCGGCGCGCCAGATCGAGCGGGTGGCTGCCCGTCTGCAGGCCGCTGATGCCGGCCAGCTGCGCGTGGTCGTGGTGCACCAGCCGGTGGCCGTGCCCGACACGCACGACGCCAACAACCTGCTGCGCGGCCACCGCGCGGCGCTGCAGCGCTGGGCCGAGGCCGGGGCCGATGTGGTGATGGGCGGGCACATCCACCTGCCGTACGTGCTGCCCCTGCGCGGGCTGGCGCGGCCGGTGTGGGCGGTGCAGGCCGGCACGGCGCTGTCGTCGCGCACGCGCCGGGGCGGGCCGAATTCGGTCAACCTGCTGCGCTGGGGCGCCGGTGCGGCGCCGGGCGTGTGCGTGGTGGAGCGCTGGGACTATGCGCGGGAGGACCGGCGCTTCCACCTGTTCGGCAGCAGCCCGCTCACGCCGGCGCGGCCCTGAGGTGACACGAAACAGGTCTCCGCAGCTGCGCACACCGCGAGGTGGTCGCTCAGCCATACCCCAGGCATGTCCAGCCTCACAGCCAGTACTCGGCCAGTCGCGCCGCCCACTCCTTGAGCCGCAGCAGCGGCGAGCGCCGGTTCCAGCGCCGCAGGTCGATGGCGTCCGAGTTCGTCTGGTCGTACTCGAACATGGCCTCCATCTCCCGAGAGAACCCGTGCCCGAGCACCACGGCGTTCAGTTCGTCGTTGTGCAGGAAGCTGCGCCAGTCCAGGTTGGTCGAGCCGATGGTGGACCACACCCCGTCCACCGTGGCGGTCTTGGAGTGCAGCACCGTGCCGCGCCGCTCGAACACCTTCACGCCCGCGCGCAGCAGGGCGGCGTAGTGCGAACGCCCGGCGTGGAACACGGCCCACGAATCCGTCTCGCTGGGCAGGATGAGGCGCACGTCCACCCCGCGCCGGGCCGCCGAGGTGAGCGACTTCATCAGCCGCGGGTCGGGCACGAAATAGGCGTTCGTGAGAAACACGCGCTGCTCCGCATGGTCGATGGCCGAGAGCAGCGTCGAGTAGATCAGGCTGTCCTCGTCCTCGGCGGTGCTGCCGATGGCCCGCACGATGTGGTCGCCCTGCGGCTTCAGCGGCGGGAAGTAGTTGCGCCGGGCCACCGGTGGGCCTTTCTGCCGCGTCCAGGTGTCGAAGAACAGCTTCTGGAATTCGGCCACCACCGGCCCGTCGATCTGCAGGTGGGTGTCGCGCCAGCCGGCTTCACTGGGGTCGTGCGGGTCGCTCTTGCCGGGCAGCACCGCCGACGAGCCGCTGGAGTAGGACTCGTTGATGTTGATGCCGCCCAGAAAGGCGGTGCGCCCGTCCACCACCAGCAGCTTGCGGTGGTCGCGGTTGTTCAGCAGCCACTCGTCCTTGCGCACCATCAGCGGGTTGATGGGGTTGAACTCCAGCACCGCCACCCCGCCGTCGCGCAGGCGCTGGAAGAACGAGGCCGGTGTGTCCAGGCAGCCCACGCTGTCGTAGATCAGGTTCACCTGCACACCCGCGGCCTGTTTTTCCAGCAGGAGGTCGGCAAACTGGCGCCCCACCGCGTCGTCGGCAAAGATGTAGGTCTGCAGGTGGATGTGGTCCTTCGCCGCCCGCATCGCGGCAAACATGGCGTCGTAGGTGGCCGGGCCGTCTTTCAGCAGGCGCAGCTGGTTGCCCAGCACCAGCGGGCTCTGGGTGTTGATCGCCTCTTCCACCGCCAGATGGCGCTGCAGGATGCCGCCGTCACCGCCCGCGTCGGCCTGGCCGGCCTGGCGCTCCAGCCGCCGGATGATCGCCGCGCTCTCCGGTGCCGACACGGTCCCCCGCGCGCTCTCCAGCTGCACCGGCTGCAAGTCGAGATCGGGCTGCTCGTGGGCCGGCTCCGGCAGGCTGGCGCAGCCCAGGCTGCTCACCAGGCAGCTGGCCGCCAGCACCAGGCTGCGGCAGCGCCGCAGGAAGCCGCGTGGCTGCGTGGGAGGCTCGGACACCTGGCTCGGCCAGAAAATCGTGGATGGCAAGCGGGAGTCCCTTTGCACGTTGAAGAGAAAGCGTGCCAGGCGCGCCGCACCCGGACAGAGGGACAGGGGACGCGCCCGCGCGCTGACAGTAGGCGCTGGCGGTTTTCTCGACTGTGCGCTGCCCCACACAAGGCCCCTTCACGGCCGCTGCAAATCCCCGGTGGCGGCAGGGCGGCTGAAGTTGACTATATTGGTCGACTATGAACGAACGTCCTGCCTCCCCCCCACCGTCGGGTACCGCCACGCCCTTGCGAACCTCCATCGACAAGGACCGCATCCGCTTCCTGTTGCTCGAAGGCATCCACCCCTCCGCCGAATCGGTGCTGCGCGCCGCGGGCTACCACCAGATCGAGAGCCTGCCGGGCGCGCTGGAGGGTGACGAACTCAAGCGCCGCATCGCCGACGTGCACTTCGTCGGCATCCGCTCGCGCACCCAGCTCACGGCCGAGGTGCTGGCCCACGCCAGCAAGCTCGCGGCCATCGGCTGTTTCTGCATCGGCACCAACCAGGTCGACCTGGCGGCGGCCCGTGCGCGCGGCGTGGCGGTGTTCAACGCGCCGTACTCCAACACCCGCTCGGTGGCCGAGCTGGTGCTGGCCGAGGCGATCCTGCTGATGCGCGGCGTGCCGGAGAAGAGCGCGGTGGCGCACCGCGGCGGCTGGCTCAAGACGGCCAGCCAGGCGCGCGAGATCCGCGGCAAGACGCTGGGCATCGTGGGCTACGGCGCCATCGGCAGCCAGCTCTCGGTGCTGGCCGAGGGGCTGGGCATGCGCGTGGTGTTCGTGGACGTGGTGGCCAAGCTGCCGCTGGGCAACGCGCGCCAGCTCGCCAGCCTGCCCGAGCTGCTGCAGCAGGCCGACGTGGTGAGTCTGCACGTGCCCGAGACGCCCGCCACGCAGTGGATGATCGGCGCGGCCGAGCTGGCGCTCATGAAACCCGGCAGCGTGCTCATCAACGCCGCGCGCGGCACGGTGGTGGTGATTGAGGCGCTGGCCGAGGCCCTGCAGAGCCGGCGGCTGCACGGCGCGGCCATCGACGTGTTTCCGCAGGAGCCGCGCAGCAACAGCGACACCTTCGAGTCGCCGCTGCGCGGGCTGGACAACGTGATCCTCACCCCGCACATCGGCGGCTCCACGCTGGAGGCGCAGGAAAACATCGGCACCGAGGTGGCCGAAAAGCTGGTGAAGTACAGCGATAACGGCACCTCCACCTCGTCGGTCAACTTCCCCGAGGTGGCGCTGCCCGCCCACCCCGGCCAGCACCGCCTGCTGCACATCCACCGCAACGTGCCGGGCGTGCTGTCCAGCATCAACCAGGTGTTCACCGACAACCACATCAACATCGCGGCGCAGTACCTGCAGACGCGGGAGGACGTGGGCTATGTGGTGATCGACATCGACGCCGCTCATTCCGACGTGGCGCTGGCCAAGCTCGCCGGCGTGCCCGGCACCCTGCGCACACGGGTGCTGTTTTGAGCGGTGTGGAGGTTCAGGCGCCGCTGGGCCTGCGCCCGCTCAGCGAAGGTGTGTGCGAGGTGTGTGATGACCGGGGGCAACGGGTCGGGCGGCTCAAGCGCATCGGCGCGGTGTGGAAGTTCAAGGCCATCGGCCTGGCGCCGGACGGTGCGCTGGAGCCCGGCGGCGGCCCGCTCACAGCGCACCACAACACCGTGTTCGAGCAGCTGGACGCCGAGCTGGTCAACCAGCGCCTGCTCGGCGAGCGCTGAGGCGCTCGGCGTGGCGTCCAGCCCACCGTTCAGGCCACCTTGAAGCGGCTGTCGAGGTAGGCGTTGATGGCGTCCGAGTCGTAGAGCCACTGGCTCTTGCCCGACGCATCGGTGATTTTCAGGCAGGGCACCTTGGCCTTGCCGCCGCCGGCCACCAGAGCGGCGCGGTGGGTGGCGTCGTGCTGCGCATCGCGCAACTCGATGTCCAGCGACAGGCGGCGCATGTTCTGGCGCACCTTCATGCAGAACGGGCAGGTGCGGTACTGGTAGAGCGCCAGGCTTCGGCACTGCATGTTGACCAGCTGCTGCTGGGCCGGCTCGCGCACCACACCGCGCGGGCGGCTCAGGCGCTCCCAACCCAGGAGCACGGGGCCGAGCAGCACACGCACGGTTTTGAAAAAGCTTCGGACGAGGGACATGGCGCAGGGATGGGGAGTGAGAAGAGCCGATGAGGCCGGGTGTCAGGCGCCGTGTGGCGTGAGTCGCATGGCGCGCCATCATACGGACCTTTGCGAACCAGCGGGTGGCAGGTCATCGCCTAGAATCCATCCCTTGCCGCCATAGTTCAAGGGGATGATTTCATGGGCAAAAAAGCGGGCGCGTATCAAATCTGTATCACTGCGCACAGAATCACAGCAGGACAGGGCGGCGCGATCTATCCGCCGGACGGCTCGGAAACAAAAAAAAGCCCGTCACCATATCGAGCAAGCGCTCGACATGGTGACGGGAAAGGATGGGCTTTCGGCCCACCGTGGAGACACGGTTTCAGCCGTCCGGGATTTCCGGACGACTCGGAATCAGCCGGGCACTACAGCCCGAGAAAGCGCGCGGTGTCGGGCCGCACAGTCGTTGTACAGGCCTGCCAGGTCCACGCTCCACCGCAGCACCGCGGCCCCGGTACCGTCAGTCGGTGGCGTGATCGGCGGGCAGGGCCTCAGCAGCACCGCCGGAGGGGGCACCGGTGGCGATGGCGGCGCGTAGCTCGCGCATCCCGCCATCATCAAAACAGACATTGCGGTACACATCGCGCGTGACGATGCGCTCCACGGTGCGCGTGATCTGCTGGCGGGTCGGCTGGACATGGGCTTGCTCCTGTGTGTACGTGTCGGCGGCCTGCTGGCCGCGCTCGATGTTGCGCAGGGTGTCGCGCGCCTGGCGCTCGATGCGCTGCGCATCGATGCGGCCCTGGCGCCAGCCCTGCACTTGCCAGCCGGCGGTGGCGCCGATGGCCAGGCCGATGAGCAGCATCAGCACCAGGCGGGCGGCGGTGCTCATGCCAGTTGATGGATGCCGGATCGCACCCCGGTTGCCGTGATCGTCAAAATTCGGTTGACCGCGCGCTGCGGCGGCCGGGTGCTGACGTGCACCCACTGTTTGCCGCCGATGCCCTCAAGGATCAGCTGCCCAATGCCCAGCGTGCTGACCAGCGGCGCCAGCAACGCGGCCACGGCATAAGGTGTGCCGTAGCGCGGGGCCACAATGTCGGCGGCCTCGCCGGTCATGTGGTCGCTGCTGCTGACGCCGCCCACCGCGCGATTGAGCACCGGGCCACGGTATGCGCTGGTGACGATGACGGGCACGCCCAGGGTGGCGCGGATGCGCTCCAACATCTCGGCGGTGTAGAGCAGGCGCTGCGCCACATCGCCCGGGGGCGTGTTGTCGATGCGCAGGCGCTGCGCGGTGGCGCTGGCGGTCAATTCCGCGAGCGTGAAATGCGGGGTGAGTTTCATGGGGTCATCCTTCTTTGACGCGGGTTCGAACAATCAGGACCGCAAAGCCGGCCAGCACCAGCGCCTGGTCGGCGGTAGGCGGCTCCATGCGCAGCCACTCGCCGGCGGCGTCGGCCGGGAAGCCGGTGGCCAGCAGCAGGGGCGCGGCCAGAGCACCGGCGGCGCCCATGGCCAGCAGCAGCCAGGCCAGGGCCTTGAGCCCGTCCACCAGGCGGGCGTGGGGCGTGATGCCGGGCGCCAGCGGGTTGCAGCGCTCCAGTTTGTTGAGCGCTTCGGCCAGCACGACGATGGCCGACAGCACATGCAGGATCTGGACAGCGGTGCTCATGGCTGCTGACCTCCTGTGGCGGGTTGCTGGCCAGCGATGCGGTGCACAACAGCCAG
>JAGXRS010000412.1 GCA_018335615.1 Hydrogenophaga sp.
GGCTGCTGCTGGCCCAGGTGGCGCAAACCGCCCAGCTGGCCGGCCACAACGCCGGTCTGGCCCGCCGCCTGGCCGAGGAAGCGCAGCACTTGCGAAACGCCCTGAGCGAAAGCGAGAACCGGCTCAACCTCACCGAGCACACGGTGGGGGTGGGCAGCTGGTCCATCGACCTGCGCTCCGGCCGGCTGCAGCATTCCGACGGCTACGCCAGCATCT
Organism: Hydrogenophaga sp.; assembly: GCA_018335615.1. Lineage (GTDB taxonomy): Bacteria > Pseudomonadota > Gammaproteobacteria > Burkholderiales > Burkholderiaceae_C > Hydrogenophaga. The sequence goes on from JAGXRS010000412.1 coordinate 217, forward strand.
TCGGCCTGAGCCCGGGGGGCGGCGGGACCGATCTGGAATCCATGGTCCAGTGCTACACGCCCGAATGGCGCACCGGCATCCGGCAGCGGCTGGAGCGCTGCGCCACGACCGGGCAGGCCTTCGATGAGGAAATTCAGGTGCGCGGCCCCCCGGGCGCGTCGAAGTGGGTGCGCACCGTGGGCGCCGCGGTGCGCGACGCCGACGGCAGCATCCGGCGCATCCAGGGCGCGGTGCAGGACATCTCGGTGCAGAAGCAGGCCCAGCAGGAAACGCTGCGCCTGGCCATGCGCCTGACCACCACCCTGGCCAGCATCACCGAAGCCTTCGTGACGCTGGATCGGGAATGCTGCTTCACCTACCTGAACCTGGAAAGCGAACGCCTGCTGCAGAGAAGCTCGAGCGACATGCTGGGCCTGGAGGTGTGGCACCACCTGGGCACCGGCCTGGCACAACGGCTGCGTGCGCAGCTGGAGAAAGCACTCAAAAGCAACCGGCGCGTCGAGCTGGAAGATTACTTTCCCACGCTGGGAAAATGGCTGGAGGTGCGGGCCTATCCGTTCGCAGAAGGCCTGGCGGTGTACTTCCGCGACGTGACCGAGCGCCGCCGCTCGCAGGAGCACCTGATGCTGCTGGAGACCAGTGTGTCGCGCCTGAACGACATCGTGGTCATTGCCGAAGCGGCCGAGGCGCCGGGACAGGAGCCGCGCATCGTGTTCGTCAACGACGCGTTCGAGCAGCAGACCGGCTACGCCCGGGCGGAGGTGATCGGCCGGGCGCCCCGCGCCCTGCTCCAGCTGGACCCCGCCATTGCCCAGCTGCAGTCGATGGCCCAGGGCCTGCAGCACAAACGCCAGGCGCGCACCGAGGTGATGGTGCACCGCAAGAGCGGCGCCTCGTTCTGGCTCGAACTGGAGCTGGTGTCGGTGCAGGCCACGGCCGATGAGGTGACGCACTGGGTGGCGGTGGGGCGCGACATCACCCAGCGCAAGACGGCGGAAGACATGATCCGCCACCTCGCCTTCTACGACCCGCTGACCGACCTGCCCAACCGCCAGTTGCTGCTCGACCGCCTGCAACAGGCGCTGGCCCAGAGCGCCCGTTCAGGCCAGCACGGCGCCCTGATGTTCATCGATCTGGACAACTTCAAGATCCTGAACGACACGCTGGGCCACCACATGGGCGACCAGCTGCTCCAGCAGGTGGCGCAGCGCCTCACGCAGAGCGTGCGCAAGACCGACACGGTGGCGCGCCTGGGCGGCGACGAGTTCGTGGTCATGGTCGACGACCTCAGCACCGACGCCGAGGCGGCGGCCTTCAAGGCCCGCGCGCTGGCCGAGAAGGTGCTCAACACCTTGCGCGAGCCGTTCCAGATCGCCGGGCACCAGCACTTCGCCACGCCGAGCATTGGCGTGGCCGCGTTCGACGGCGGCCAGAGCGACGTGGGCGAGCTGCTCAAGCAGGCCGACCTGGCCATGTACCAGGCCAAGACCCTGGGCCGCAACACCCTGTGCTTCTTCGACCCGGCGATGCAGGCCACCATGAGCGCCAACGCGGCACTGAGCGCGGCGCTGCGCGTGGGCCTGCGCGATCAGCAGTTTGTGGTGCACTACCAGCCGCAGGTGGACCGCCAGGGCGTGATCACCGGTGTGGAAGCACTGGTGCGCTGGAACCACCCGGAACGCGGGCTCATCACACCGGCGCATTTCATTCCGGTGGCAGAAGACACCGGCCTCATCCTGCCGCTGGGCATGTGGGTGCTCGACACCGCCTGCGAGCAGCTCGCGGCCTGGGCACAGTGGCCGCAGACCGCCGGCCTGAGCATCGCGGTGAACGTGAGCGTGCACCAGTTCCGCCACCCCAATTTCGTCGACATGGTGATGGCCTCCATCGCGCGCACCGGCATCCGCCCCGACAAGCTCAAGCTGGAGCTGACCGAGAGCCTGCTGGCCGACCGCATGGAGATCACCATCGAGAAGATGGGCATGCTCAAGGACCTGGGCGTGACGCTGTCGCTGGACGACTTCGGCGTGGGCTACTCGTCGCTCTCGTGCCTCAAGCGCCTGCCGCTGGACCAGCTGAAGATCGACAAGGGCTTCGTCGCCGACGTGCTGACCGATCCGAACGACGCCGCCATTTCGCGCGCCATCATCGCGCTGGCGCAGAGCCTGAGCCTGCAGGTGGTGGCCGAAGGCGTGGAGACGCACGAGCAGCGCGACTTCCTGGCCTACCAGGGCTGCGACCAGTTCCAGGGCCACCTGTTCGCCCCGGCCCTGCCCATCGACACGCTGGAGGCGTTCCTGCGCAACCCCTCGTCCGGGATGATGGTGCGGAGCTGAGCGGCCTGCCGTGCAAGCGCCGCAATGGGTGTGAGCCGGTGACGCAGCCAGCGGGCTGCGCGGTACACGACCCGACTGTCGCCCCAGCCGACGGCCGAGCCTGAAAGCCTGCCCTCAGTGCCCGGCGAACAGCGCCACGTTGCCGCCGGCGGCGGTGGTGTTGATGGTCAGGGTCTGCTCGGCGCAAAAGCGCAGCAGGTAGTTCGGCCCGCCCGCCTTCGGGCCGGTGCCGGAGAGGCCTTCGCCGCCGAAGGGCTGCACGCCCACCACGGCGCCGATCATGTTGCGGTTCACGTAGACGTTGCCCACCCGGGCGGCCGCGGCCAGCGCCTGCGCACGGCTGTCGATGCGGGTCTGGATGCCCAGCGTGAGGCCGTAGCCCAGCGCGTTGATCTGCCGGATCACGTCCATCGGGTCGCCACCCCAGCGCACCACCTGCAGCACCGGGCCGAAGATCTCCTCGCGCACCTCGGCAATGGCGTTCACCTCGAACATCTGCGGCGCGATCAGGTTTGGCCGGCCGGCGTCCGGTGCCCAAGCCGGCAGCAGCGATTTCGCCTCGCGGTGCAGGCGCTGCAGGTGGCGGCCGATGCCCTCGAAGGCTTCGGCGTCGATCACCGGGCCGAGGTCGGTCGCGAGATCGGCTGGCTGGCCCACCACCAGTTCGCTTGCCGCGCCCTGGATCATCTCGATCACATGGTCGGCAATGCCTTCGTGCACGCACAGCAGGCGCAGGGCCGAGCAGCGCTGGCCGGCGCTGCGGAAGGCGCTCTGCACCACCGCGTCGGCCACCTGCTCGGGCAGCGCCGTGCTGTCCACCAGCATGGCGTTGATGCCGCCGGTCTCGGCGATCAGCGGCACCATGGGGCCGTCCTTGGCGGCCAGCGCGCGCTGGATGGTCTTGGCCACCTGGGTGGAGCCGGTGAACACCACGCCCGCGATGCCGGGCAGCGCCACCAGCGCAGCGCCCACGGTTTCGCCCGGGCCGTGCAGCAGCTGCAGCGCGTCCGCCGGCACACCCGCGGCGTGCAGCAGCTTCACGGCTTCCAGCGCCACCGCCGGTGTCTGCTCGGCGGGCTTGGCCAGCACCGTGTTGCCCGTGGCCAGCGCCGCGGCCACCTGGCCGGCAAAGATGGCCAGCGGGAAATTCCAGGGACTGATGCAGACCCAGGCGCCCCGCCCTTCCAGACGGAGCGTATTGCTCTCGCCCGTGGGGCCGGGCAGCGTGGTGGGCGCCTGCACGCGCTCGGCCTCGTTGGCGTAGTAGCGCAGGAAATCGACCGCCTCGCGCACCTCGGACACCGCGTCGCCCCAGGTCTTGTGCGCTTCCATGACGATCAGGGCGCAGAAGCGCGGCAGCTGCTGCTGCAACGCGTCGGCCGCGCGGCGCAGGGTGGCGGCGCGCTCGGCCACGGGGGTGTGGTTCCAGCCGGCGAAGGCCTGGATGGCGCGGGCACCGGCGGCGTCCACGTCGGCGATTTGTGCCTCGGCGACCACTGGCAACGTCGTGCTGGCCAGCGCGGCCAGCAGCGGCTGGCGCTGCGTGGTCACAGCCAGGTCCACGCCGGCGCTATTGGGCCGGCTTGAGCCATAGAGCTGGGCCGGCAGGGGCAACGCAGGCTGCGGCTCCAGACGCAGCGGGGAGATCAGCAGCTCGTCCATGCCCACCGACTCGTCGGCCAGCTGGTGCACGAAGGAGGAATTGGCGCCGTTCTCCAGCAGGCGGCGCACCAGGTAGGCCAGCAGGTCGCGGTGCGCGCCCACCGGCGCGTACACGCGGCAGCTCACCAGCGGGTTCTGCAGCACCTCACGGTACACGCCCTCGCCCATGCCGTGCAGGCGCTGCAGTTCGAACGTCGGCTCACCTTCAGCGCGCATCTTGGGGGCAGGGGTCTGAGCCGTTTTCGATCTCGCCGCCATTTGCAAAATCGCCGCAATCGTCCCCGCGTTGTGCGTGGCGAACTGCGGAAAGATCGCGTCGGACGCGTCCAGCATGGCGCGCGCGCAGGCCAGGTAGCTCACGTCGGTGTGGTGCTTGTGCGTGAACACCGGGTAGGTGGCCAGACCCAGTTCCTGGGCGCGCTTGATCTCGGCGTCCCAGTAGGCCCCTTTCACCAGCCGGCACATGAAGCGCAGCTGGTGACGCCGGGCGATGTCGGCCACGTGCTGGATCAGTTCCACCGCCCGCGTCTGGTAGGCCTGCAGCGCCATGCCCAGGCCGATCCACTGCGGGCAGTGCTCGGCCACCCGCTGCGCCAGCGCCTCGAACACGTCCAGCGACAACTCCAGGCGGTCCACCTCTTCGGCATCGATCGTCAGGTTGATGCTGGCAGCGGCGGCGGCACGGCACAGGCCCCACACGCGGGGCACCAGCTCGTCCATGACGCGCTCGTGCTGCGCGTCTTCGTAGCGCGGGTGCAAGGCGCTGAGCTTGATGGAAATGCCGTCGTTGCGCACCGGCGAGCGCGCCGCGTCAGCCGTCCGCGCAATGGCTTCAATCGCATTCTGGTAGCTCGCCAGGTAGCGCAGGGCGTCGGCATCGGTGCGAGCGCCCTCGCCCAGCATGTCGAAACTGAAGCTCAGGTTGCCCTGCTTCTGGCGCGCCGAGGCGGCCTCCTTCATGCCTTCCTGAATGGTCTGGCCCAACACGAACTGGCGCCCCAGCAGTTGCACCGCGCGCAGCGTGGCGGCCACCACCGTGCGCGCGCCGAGCTTGGTCATCAGGCCCGACTCGCCACCCGCGCCAGGCAGGAATTTCTTGGACATGGCGATCGCGCTGGACGACAGGCGCGCCAGGGCCGAGTCGGCAGCGCCATCGAAGTCGGCTCGCCCGAGCTGGTCGGCGGTGAGGGCGATGGCCGTTTCCGCGTCGGGCACCCGCAATAGCGCTTCAGCCAGCCGCATCAGGGCCAGGCCCTCGGCGCTGGAAATCGGGTATTCCTTGAGCAGGCTCTCCATCGCCCAGAACGGCGGCGGGTTGTTGCGCACGGCGCGCACCCAGGGTGCCGCCACGGCGGCGGCCGCGGCCCAGTCCAGCGCGCCCTGCAAGGCGGCCAGGCGTTGCGCCACGATGGCGGTCTCGGGACGGTAGGGATCGGGCAGGCGGTCGGTGGGGCGGGGCATGGCGGGCTTCCTGGAGCAGAGAATGGAGAATTGGTGGATCATCCGGGTTGTGCCTGCGAGTTTTTATCCAAAAACAGATCGCTTAACGGGATAATTCACTGCCATGAACGCCCACCCGCCCGACCTCGACCGCATCGACCTGAAGATCCTCGCCGTGCTGCAGGCCGACGGCCGCATACCCAACCTGAAGCTGGCCGAAGCGGTGGCGCTCTCGCCCACCGCGGTGCTGGCGCGCACGCAGCGGCTGCAGCGCGAGGGCTATATCCTGGGTTTTGAAGCGCGGCTGAACCCGCTCAAGCTCGGGCGCGGGATGATGGTGTTTGTGGAGGTGTCGCTTGACCGCACCACGCACAACGTGTTCGACGAGTTCAAGGCCGCGGTGCAGGTCCACGACACCATCATGGAATGCCACATGGTGGCCGGCGGCTTCGACTACCTGCTCAAGACCCGCATGGCCGACATGGCGGCCTACCGCGACTTCGCCGGCAGTGTGCTGTGGCAGCTGCCCGGCGTGCGCGAAACCCGCACCTACGCGGTGATGGAAGAGGTGAAGAACAGCAGCCGCCTGCCGCTCTGACCGCCCGAAACCGGCGACAACAGTCCCCCTCGTCCCCAAGCCGCGGCCCCCACAGAGCGGCGATGTGGCGCGGCGGCTGGCCCTGCTTCAGAGCAGGCGGCGCATCAGGTCGTCTTCGAAATGCTGCAGGAAGGTTTCCTGCTCTTGCGACTGCACATAGGCGGGCTCGATACGGCGCAGGCGCTCCATGGCGGTGGCCGCGCTCAGGCCGCCGTCGCGCACCAGCCAGGCCGCCAGCACCAGACCCGTGCGGCCCAGCCCGGCCAGACAATGCACCGCCAGCACCTCGCCCGACTGGATCAGGCGCTGCATGCGCACCAGCAGCATCTGCATCTGCCCCGTGGACGGGGCCTTGCGGTCAAAGATGGGCAGGTGCGTGTTGGCCAGCCCGTGGATGCGCAGCAGGTCCTGGGGCAGGTCCAGCTCGGTCAGGGTGATCAGGTGGGTGATGCCGGCCGCGCCCAGCAGGTCGAGGTCGTATTCGATCGGCGCCACCGCGCCGGGCTGCGGGCAGCCCGCCAGCACACCCGGCACGATCCACCGGAAGCCCCGCGGCCCCTGGCGCCCACCGAGCACCACCTGCCCCACCATCGACGCCAGCTCGACCCCTGTGGGCAAGGTAGGCGGCAACATGGCCGGACGCCGCGTCGGTTCAGGTGGGGGCGTGAGTGCAGCCCTTTCCAGAGCCGCAACGGGGGGCGCGACGGGTGTCACGGCCGGTTTCACGTCGGGCACCGCCACAGGTGTTGCCTGGGGCACCGGCATGGCGCCAGCCGCCGCTTCTGCGATGGCGCCCGACCGCTGCGGAACCTGCTGGGGCGAACCCGGCGTCGCCGCCAGGGCCGCCAGCGCGGCCGGAGGCAGGGGCGCCGGCACGGGGGCGCCGGGATCCAGATCTTCCGGGCGGGCGTCGGGCGACGGCAGATCCAGGCTGCCGCTGCGCAGGAACTGCGCCACCCAGTCGTTGGCCGGCTGGGTGAAAAACGCGGCCGTGGGCTGGTGCGCCAGCACCCGGCCGCCGCCGAGCAGGACCACCGAGTCGGCCAGCTGGCGTGCCTGTTGCTGGTTGTGCAAGCTCACCATGAGCTTCAAGCCCGTGCCGAGGTGGCGCAACCACTCCAGCAGGGCGGCGCTGTCACCGGCGTCCAGTCCGTAGGTGGGCTCGTCGATGAACAACATCCCGGGGTTCGTCACCGCCAGGGCCAGCACGCGCACCTGGCGCTGCTGCGACGACGACAGGTCCATCAAGGGCTTGTCGAGCAGGTCGACCAGTTTCACCGCCTGGTGATGCTCCAGGCACTCCAGAGCCCAGGCACGCCACTGCACCCCACTGCGTTTGACGTCGGCGGGCTGGGCTTCGCGCAGCACGTCCAGCACGGTGCGCGCCGGGTTGCGCAGGATCTGGGCCACCAGCTGGGGGCGGCATCCCGCCTGCAACGGCTGCTCACGGAGCCAGGCCTGGCCCCAGCTGCGGTGGATGGTGTGCCCGTCGAACTGCCCCGCCAGGCTGCGCATCAGGCTGGACTTGCCGGTCTTGACCGGCCCCATCAGCACATCGATGCCCGTGTCCGCCAGCGTCAGGTCGCACCCGGCCAGGATGACCCGAGAGCCGAAGGCCAGCCCGAAGCCCTCCAGCCGCAGGCTGGTGCCGTGTCCGCACGGCTCCGATGGGTTCACGACCATGCGCCGGCTCAGACCTTGGACTCGATCTCGGGCATGGCCAGGCGCGACTTGGTCAGCACCATGCCCAGGTTGGCCGACTTGCGGCAGACAAAAATCGCCACGTAGTCCGGGTAGCGTTTGCCCCGCAGGAAGATGTGGATGAGGTTGTCGCTGTTGACGATGATTTCCTGGAAGTAATGGTGGTCGCTCTCGGCCAGCCCCCTGGACTTGTTGAACATCTGCTCGATGGCGGTCACGTTGCTGCCCGCGAACAGATCGCTGGTGGCCGCGGCCACCAGATCGATGACTTCGCTCGGGTGCGAATCCACCGTCTTGATGGCCAGCAACATGCCGGACTTGATGTCAACGTAGCCGGCGGCCACGCACTCGGGGATACCGCTGGATGCCGCGGCCAATTGCTGATCCAAGGTGGACATTTTGAAAAATTCTCCGCTGAAATATTGTAAAAATGGACCTCATCGTATCGCCCGGACGCACGGCTGCGGGCCTTGTCGCGCAAGCGACCGGCCTCAACCGATACAAGGCGTTACGTGTCTGATGAGCGGAAGGAAGGGCGCGCGGCGCGGCTGCCGAAGATGGCCCGCCCTACCCGCACCAGGGTCGATCCGGCCGCAATGGCGGCATCCAGGTCATCGCTCATGCCCATCGACAAGGTGTCCAGCGCCAGCCCCCGGGCCCGGAGCCCGTCGTACAGCGCGCGCGCCTGCAGAAACACCGCGCGCTGAGCCTCGAAGCCATCAGCCGGCTCGGGAATGCACATCAGCCCACGCAGCCGCAGGCCCGGCAGTTGCGCCACGGCCTCGGCCAGCGCGGGCAGGTCGGCCGGGGCCACGCCCGACTTGGTGGCGCCGCCGTCCACGTTGACCTGCAGGCACACGTTCAGGGGCGCCAGTCCCGGCGGGCGCTGCTCACCCAGGCGCTGGGCGATCTTCAGCCGGTCGACCGATTGCACCCAGTCGAAATGTGTGGCCACCAACCGCGTCTTGTTGCTCTGCACGGGGCCGATGCAGTGCCAGGTGAGCGCAGCGGTGGGGTGGGACTCGCGCAATGCCTGGATCTTCTCCACCGCTTCCTGGATGTAGTTCTCGCCAAAAGCGGTCTGCCCGGCCGCCATCGCGGCCTGCACCGCCGGCGGCCCGAAGGTCTTGGAGACGGCCAGCAGCGTGACTTCCGCCACGTCTCGACCGGCGGCGGCGCAGGCC
>JAGXRS010000413.1 GCA_018335615.1 Hydrogenophaga sp.
GGCAAGCAGGCCACCGCCACCAAGGAAGACGACTGGATCGACCAGCTCTTCATCGCCAACACGCACGACTACATTCTGTGCTTCTCCAACCGCGGCCGCCTGTACTGGCTGAAGGTGTGGGAAGTCCCCGCAGGTTCGCGCGGTTCGCGCGGGCGCCCCATCGTCAACATGTTCCCGCTGCAGGAAGGCGAGAAGATCAACGTGGTGCTGCCCCTCACCGGCGCGGCCCGCAGCTTCCCCGAAGACCGCTATGTGTTCATGGCAACCAGCATGGGCACGGTGAAGAAAACGGCATTGGACGAATTCAGCAACCCGCGCAAGGCCGGCATCATCGCCGTGGATCTGGACGAGGGCGATTTCCTGATTGGTGCCGCCCTCACCGACGGCCAGCACGATGTGATGCTGTTCAGCGATGGCGGCAAGGCGGTGCGCTTTGACGAGAACGACGTGCGCCCGATGGGCCGCAACGCCCGCGGCGTGCGCGGCATGATGATCGAGGAAAGCCAGAGCGTGATCGCCATGCTGGTGGCCGAACGCGACGACGAACCCGGTGAAGCGGCCGAAGCCACGCGCCTGAGTGTGCTGACCGCCACCATCAACGGCTACGGCAAACGCACCCCCATCAACGAGTACACCCGCCACGGCCGCGGCACCAAGGGCATGATCGCCATCCAGCAGAGCGAGCGCAACGGCAAGGTGGTGGCCGCCACACTGGTGCACACGGACGACGAGATCATGCTGATCACCGACAAGGGCGTACTGGTGCGCACCCGCGTATCGGAAATCCGTGAAATGGGTCGTGCCACGCAGGGTGTGACGCTGATTGCGCTGGATGACGGCTCCGAACTGTCGGGCCTGCAACGCATCGTCGAAAACGACGCCAACGGCGCCCTGGAGGGAAGCGACTTGCCCACCGAACCCAACGGTGACGACGCCGCGCCCGAGACCCCGCCCACGGCCTGAACGCCAACGCCGGCGCTGCTGACCGGTACCGCCAGCGCCCTTCCAACCGCCGCCCGGCGGTTTCAACCGCCCGACACGACCGCTGACATGAACCGTCCCTACAACTTTTCCGCCGGCCCGGCCGCCATGCCTGAAGAGGTGCTGCAGCAGGCTGCAGCCGAGATGCTGAACTGGCAAGGCACCGGCATGGGCGTGATGGAGATGAGCCACCGGGGCAAGGCCTTCATGTCCATCATCGCGGCCGCCGAGGCCGACTTGCGCGAACTGCTGGCAGTGCCGGAACACTTCCGCATCCTGTTAATGCAGGGTGGCGGGCTGGCCGAGAACGCCATCGTGCCGCTGAACCTGTCGCGCGGCGGCGCAGTCGACTTCGTGGTCACCGGTGGATGGAGCCAGAAGTCATTCAAGGAAGCGCGCAAGTACGCGATGCCGCAAGTGGTCGCCAGCAACGAGGCCGACGGCCACACCACCCTGCCCGCTCCGGCCGCCTGGCAGCTGCGCCAGGAGGCGCAGTACGTGCACCTGTGCAGCAACGAAACCATCCATGGTATCGAGGTGCACGAACTGCCGGATCTGCGCGCGTTGGGCAGTGAGGCACCGCTGGTGATCGACTTTTCCTCGCATGTGGCCTCTCGCAGTGTGGACTGGTCGCGCGTGGGCCTGGCCTTCGGTGGCGCACAGAAGAACCTCGGCCCGGCCGGCCTCACGCTGGTGGTGGTGCGCGAAGACCTGCTGGGCCATGCACTCGCCATCTGCCCCAGCGCGTTTGACTACAAGACCGTGGCCGAGAACGGGTCGATGTACAACACGCCGCCCACCTACGCCATCTACATGGCCGGGCTCACGTTCCAGTGGCTCAAACGCCAGCGCGAAGGTGCGCTGAGCGGCGTGGCAGCGATGGAGCAGCGCAACACCGCCAAGGCCGAGCTGCTCTACGGCTTCATCGACCAGTCGCAGCTGTACCTGAACAAGGTGGCTCCCAACTGCCGTTCGCGCATGAACGTGCCCTTCTTCCTGCGCGATGAGAGCCGCAACGACGCTTTCCTGGCAGGCGCGCAGGCGCGCGGGTTGCTGCAGCTCAAGGGCCACAAGTCGGTCGGTGGCATGCGTGCCAGCCTGTACAACGCGTTGCCACTGGCGGGCGTGCAGGCGCTGGTGGACTACATGCGCGACTTCGAACAAACACAGGCCTGACCCATGAATGCTCCCCAACAGTCCGCCGATCTGGGCGCCCTGCGCGTGCAGATCGACGCGCTCGACCAGCAGCTGCTCTCCCTGCTCAATCAGCGTGCCCTCGTGGCCGAACAAGTGGGCGAGATCAAGCGCCAGGAAGGCTCGCCCTTCTTTCGCCCTGACCGGGTGGCGCAGGTCATCGACAAGATCCAGAACGCCAACCAGGGCCCGCTGCTGAACCAGCACGTGGCCGCCATCTGGCGCGAGATCATGTCGGCCTGCCTGGCACTGGAAGCACCGCAGCGCGTGGCCGTGCTGGGGCCGCAGGGCACTTTCTGCGAACAGGCCGCCGTGGAATTTTTCGGCAGTGCGGCCAACCTGATCTACTGCGCCAACTTCGACGAGGTCTTCCACGCCACCGCCGCGGGCACAGCCCAGTACGGCGTGGTGGGCATGGAAAACTCCACCGAAGGCGTGGTGGCCCGCTCGCTCGACCTGTTCCTGCGCTCACCGGTGCATGTGGTGGGCGAGGTGAGCCTGCTCATCCGCCACAACCTGCTGCGCCAGGTGAACAGTCTGGACGAGATCGAGGTGGTGATGGCCCATCCGCAAGCGCTGGCCCAATGCCAGAACTGGCTGACCCAGCACCTGCCGAACGCGGAGCGCCGGGCCGTGTCCAGCAACGCCGAGGGCGCGCGCCTGGCCGCCACCCAACCGACCTGGGCGGCACTCGCCAGCGAACGGGCGGCCGCGCAGTTCGGGCTGCACATCGTGGCCCATGCCATCCAGGACGAGGCCTACAACCGCACCCGTTTTGCCGTGATCTGCCTGCCCCAGACGCTGGCCATGCCACCCGCATCGTCGCGCGATTGCACCAGCCTCGTGGTGTCGGTGCCCAACCGTCCGGGCGCTGTGCACGACCTGCTGGTGCCACTGAAAAACAACGGCGTGTCGATGACCCGTTTCGAGTCACGCCCCGCCAAGTCGGGTCAATGGGAGTATTACTTCTACATCGACATCGCCGGCCACCCCTCGCAGCCCCACGTGGCCGCGGCCCTGAACGAACTGAAGGGCCTGTGCGCGTTCTACAAGGTGCTGGGTGCGTACCCGGTCAGTGAATGAAGGCGGTGTTTTTCGTTTCACATTCCGCGCAACCCGACAGGGTCGCGCCGGGCGCCGACGCAGCGGCGATCTGGATGGGTGCTTATGTTTGAACAACTTGGCCTGATCGGCTGCGGTTTGATGGGTGGATCTTTTGCACTGGCACTGAAGAAAGCCGGGCTGGTCAAACGGGTGGTGGGCTACAGCAAGTCGCCGTCCACGACCGAGCGCGCCCGGCAGATGGGCGTGATCGACGTCGAGGCCCCCTCGGCGCTGCTGGCGGTGTCGGGCGCCGATCTGGTGCTGCTGGCCGTGCCGGTGGCCGCCACCGAACCCACCTTCAAAGCCATCCGCCACCTGGTGCGCGGCGACACGCTCATCATGGACGTGGGCTCGACCAAACGCGAAGTGATCGACGCCGCCCGGCGGGTGCTGCGCGACCAGGTGGGCATGTTCGTCCCCGCGCACCCCATCGCTGGCAAGGAGCTGGCGGGCGTCGAGCACGCAGATCCCAACCTGTACGCCGGTCGCCAGGTCATCCTCACCCCCATCGAGCGCACGCTCACCGTGCAGCTGAACAAGGCGCAAGCGGTGTGGACGGCACTCGGCTGCCATGTGAAGCAAATGTCGCCGGAAGCGCACGACGCCGCTTACGCCGCGGTGAGCCACCTGCCCCACATGATTGCGTTTGCCTTGGTCAACGCGATCAAAAGTCAGCCGCAAGGGGACGAATTCCTGTCACTCGCGGGACCCGGGTTCCGCGACTTCTCCCGCATCGCGGCCAGCGACCCGAGCATCTGGCGCGACATCCTGGTGTCCAACAAGGAAGAGCTGCTGGCGCAGTCCAAACACTTCCAGCGTGCCCTGCACGCGTTTGAAGTGGCCATCAAGGCGGGCAACCCCGACGCGCTGGAAGCGCTGATCGACCAGGCCAGCAGCACGCGTGCGCACTGGCGCATGACCGCCATCAAGCCGCAGAGCTGATCGCGTCCACGGACGCCCCCTCCTCCCCCATTGCATGTTCTCCATCGACCACCTCGACATCCCGCCACTCGCCACCGCGGGCGGCACGGTTCAGCTGCCGGGCTCCAAGAGCATTTCCAACCGGGTGCTGCTGCTCGCCGCGCTCAGCGTGGGCCACACCGACATCGTCGATCTGCTCGATTCGGACGACACCCAGGTGATGCTGACGGCATTGGCCCAGCTGGGTTGCCAGATCGAGAAACGGCCCGATGGCGTGCTGCGCGTCGAAGGACTGGGCGGCCAGCTGCGTGTGAGTGAAGGTCAGCTGTTCCTAGGCAACGCAGGAACCGCCATGCGACCGCTCACCGCCGCTCTGGCGCTGCTGGCGGCGCGCGACGGGGGCTGCTTCGAGCTCAGCGGCATCGCCCGCATGCACGAGCGCCCGATCGGTGACCTGGTGGACGCCCTGCGCCAGCTGGGCTGCGCGGTGCAATGCCTGGGCACCGAAGGCTACCCGCCGCTGCGGCTGGGAACAGGCCAGCCCGTGCCGCTCTCGCTGGGCGCCCCGATCCGCGTGCGCGGCGACGTGTCCAGCCAGTTCCTCACGGCCCTGCTGCTCGCCCTGCCCCTGGTGTCGGAACAGCAGGCGATCACCATCGACGTCGTGGGCGAACTCATTTCGCGCCCCTACATCGAGATCACGCTGAATCTGCTGGAGCGCTTCGGCGTGCGGGTGCAGCGCGAGGGCTGGCAGCGCTTCACCATCCCGGCGGGCAGCCGCTACACCTCGCCCGGGCGCATCCCGGTGGAAGGCGATGCCTCGTCGGCCAGCTACTTCATTGCGCTGGGCGCGATCGCCCCGCCAACGCCCAGCTTGGAGGGCATCACCATCGAAGGCGTGGGCCTGGCCTCCATCCAGGGCGACATCCGCTTTGTCGAGGCCGCACGCCTCATGGGCGCCGAGATCACGGGCGAAGCCAACCGCCTGCACATCCGACGCGGAGCCTGGCCCCTGAAGGCCATCGACCTCGACTGCAACCACATCCCCGACGCGGCCATGACGCTGGCCGTGATGGCACTGTACGCCGACGGCACCACCACGCTGCGCAACATCGCCAGCTGGCGCGTGAAGGAAACCGACCGCATCCAAGCCATGGCGGCCGAGTGCCGCAAGTTCGGCGCCACGGTGGAAGAAGGCGCGGACTTCATCCGCATCACGCCGCCCACCCACTGGACCACGGGCAGCATCCACACCTACGACGACCACCGCGTCGCCATGTGTTTCTCGCTGGCCGCCTTCAACGCGGCCGGCCTGCCCGTGCGCATCGAAGACCCCAAGTGCGTGGGCAAGACCTTTCCCGATTATTTCGAGACGCTGTTCGACGTCTGCCGGGCCGACCCGGCCCACATCCCGGTGATCTGCGTGGACGGCCCGACCGCTTCCGGCAAGGGCACGCTGTCGGCTGAAGTGGCGAACCGCCTGGGCTATCACCTGCTGGATTCAGGCGCGCTGTACCGCCTGGTGGGCCTGGCGGCCGGCAAGGCGGGCCTGTCCACCACCCTGGAAGACCTGCAAGACCCTGAGCAGGCGCAACGCCTGGGCGATGTGGCCGCCGGGCTCCAGGTGCGCTTCACCGGCTCGCACATCCTGCTCGAAGGGGTGGACGTGACCGACGCCCTGCGCAGCGAGATCGCCGGCATGGCTGCATCGCGCGTGTCGGCGGTGCCGCAGGTGCGTGAGGCCTTGCTGGGTCTGCAGCACAGTTTCCGCCAGCTGCCCGGGCTGGTGGCGGACGGCCGTGACATGGGCACCGTCATCTTCCCGGATGCCCCGCTCAAGGTATTCCTGACCGCGAGCGCCCGCCAGCGCGCCGAACGGCGGTATAAGCAATTGATTTCAAAGGGTATTGCTGCTAACATCGACAACCTTCTGGCCGACTTGGAGATGCGTGATTTGCGGGACTCATCCCGCACACATGCGCCTCTCAAACCGGCCGAAGATGCCTTGCAACTGGACAATTCACAGCTGAACGTCGAGCAATCGATGACGCAGGTGTTGAACTGGTGGCAAGAAAAAACGGTGTTCTCGGGGAGCTGAGCACACCGTCCTGATGGCCCAGACGGCACCGCCGGGCGTTCCCAGCCCGCAGGCCCGATGGTTCTTTCACTTAACCCCGCGGTGTCTCGCACCGCAATGTCAACACCACCCATCCGTCGATTTCCGTGCGTTGTGCATGCGCCTGCATGTGTGGTCGCGCCCCGATGGGCTGAGTGGTTTTAGGAAATTCAATGTCTGAATCTTTTGCCGCCCTTTTCGAAGAATCCCTGAAACGCGCTGAAATGCGCTCGGGCGAAGTCATCACCGCTGAAGTCGTTCGCATCGAACACAGCCACGTGGTGGTCAACGC
>JAGXRS010000414.1 GCA_018335615.1 Hydrogenophaga sp.
CTCGCGCAAGCCGCTGCACGACGTGCTCACCGCCACCCGCATCGGCAAACCGCTCACCGAATGCGGTCACGCGCTCGAACCCAATGCCGAGCAGCGCCTGCGCTCGCGCCTGGACCTGGCGCAGCGCTACCCGCCCGAGTTGCTGGCCGAGACCCTGCGCGTGGCCGAACGCTGCCATTTTTCGCTGGACGAACTGCGCTACCAGTACCCCTGCGAGGTGGTGCCACCGGGTGAAAC
This sequence comes from Hydrogenophaga sp., assembly GCA_018335615.1. Classification (GTDB taxonomy): domain Bacteria; phylum Pseudomonadota; class Gammaproteobacteria; order Burkholderiales; family Burkholderiaceae_C; genus Hydrogenophaga. The sequence goes on from JAGXRS010000414.1 coordinate 238, forward strand.
GCCCACCAGCTACCTGCGCCGCATGGCCTACGAGGGCATGGGCAAGCGCTGGCCCGCGGGCGCGCCCGAGGCGGTGCAGCACCAGGTGGCGCACGAACTGCAACTGATCGCCGAGCTGGGCTACGAGCATTACTTTCTGACCGTGTACGACATCGTGGTCTTCGCCCGCTCGCGCCACATCCTGTGCCAGGGCCGCGGCTCGGCGGCCAACAGCGCGGTCTGCTACTGCCTGGGCATCACCGAGGTGGACCCGGCGCGCACGGCGGTGCTGTTCGAGCGCTTCATTTCCAAAGAGCGCAACGAGCCGCCCGACATCGACGTGGACTTCGAGCACGAGCGGCGCGAGGAGGTCATCCAGTACCTCTACGCCAAGTACGGGCGCGAGCGCGCCGCGCTCACCGCCACGGTGGTGAGCTACCGCCCGCGCAGCGCCATCCGCGACGTGGGCAAGGCACTGGGTTTTGACGAGGCCACGCTGGACGCCCTGGCCAAGGGCCACCACTGGTGGGATGGCCGCCACGTCGACCCGGCGCGCCTGCTGGAGGCCGGGCTCGACCCCGACAGCCTGGCCGTGCGCCAGCTCATGACGCTCACCGCCCAGCTCATGGGCTTTCCGCGCCATTTGTCGCAGCACACCGGCGGCTTTGTGCTCACGCAGATGCCGCTCTCGCGCATGGTGCCGATCGAGAACGCCCGCATGGCCGACCGCACCGTCATCGAGTGGGACAAGGACGACCTCGACGCCATGGGCCTGCTCAAGGTCGACGTGCTGGCGCTGGGCATGCTCACCGCCATCCGCAAGTCGCTCGACTTCATCGGCCAGCGCAAGGGCTTTGCCTTCCAGCTGCAGGACGTGCCCGCCGAAGACCCGGCCACCTACGACATGATCTGCGCCGCCGACACCGTGGGCGTGTTCCAGATCGAGAGCCGCGCGCAGATGAGCATGCTGCCGCGCCTGCGGCCGCGCTGCTTCTACGACCTGGTGATCGAGGTGGCGCTGGTGCGCCCTGGCCCCATCCAGGGCGGCGCCGTGCACCCTTATCTGAACCGCCGCCAGGGCAAGGAACCGGTGCGCTTTCCGCCCGCGCTGAGCGCCGCGCTGGAGCGCACCCTGGGCGTGCCCATCTTCCAGGAACAGTGCATGCAGATCGCCATCATCGCCGCCGGCTTCACACCCGGCGAGGCCGACGGCCTGCGCCGCGCCATGGCCGCCTGGAAGCGCAAGGGTGGCCTGGGCCACTACGAACGCCGCCTCATCGACGGCATGACCGACCGCGACTACCCGCTGGACTTTGCGCAGAGCGTGTTCGAGCAGATCAAGGGCTTCTCCAGCTACGGCTTTCCCGAGAGCCACGCCGCCAGCTTCGCCCTGCTGGTCTACGTGAGCTGCTGGATCAAGTGCCACCACCCGGCCGAATTCCTGGCCGCCATGCTCAACAGCCAGCCGCTGGGCTTCTACACCCCCAGCCAGCTGGTGCAGGACGCGCAGCGCCACGGCGTCGAGGTGCGCCCGGTGGACGTGATGGAAAGCGGGTGGGACTGCACGCTGGAAGTCTCACCCGTTCGCCCTGAGCCCTTCGGCAAACTCAAGACAGGCTCTGTTGAAGGGCTCGCACCGATCGCGCCAGGGCTTCGACAGGCTCAGCCCGAACGGGTTATGGCGCATTCCCCACGCTCAACGGAAGGGCCGCCAACATGTCCACCCGTTCGCCCTGAGCCTGTCGAAGGGCTCGCACAAGAGGCGGTGTCCATTGCAGGGCTTCGACAGGCTCAGCCCGAACGGGCGGGCGCGGCGCTGCAGGGGGATCCACCTCACCCGTGCCCAGCACCGGCCAGCCAGCCCGCTGTGCGTCTGGGCCTGCGCATGGTCAGCGGGCTCTCGCGTGCCGAGGCCGAGCGCATCGTGGCGGCGCGTCAGGACCGTCCGTTCTTCAACACGGACGACCTCGCCCGCCGTGCCCGCCTGGACCGCCAGGCACTGAGCCAGCTTGCCGCCGCCGACGCGCTGCAGTCCCTCAGCGGCCACCGCCGCCAGCAGGTGTGGGACGCGGTCGCACTCAAGGCGCCGCCCGCGTTGCTGCGCGAAGCACCCGTGCAAGAAGACGAAAACCCGGCCCTGCCCGAGGCCCCGGAAGGCGAGGCCATTGTGTGGGACTACGCCAGCCTGGGCCTCTCCCTGCGCCGCCACCCGCTGGCCCTGCTGCGGCCCCTGCTGGCACAGCGCCGCCTGCAGACGGCCGAGGAACTGAAGGACGCGCCCAACGGCCGGCTGGTGCGCCACTGCGGCATCGTCACCCTGCGCCAGCAGCCCGACACCGCTGGCGGCGTGGTCTTCGTGAGCCTGGAAGACGAAACCGGCGTGGTGCAGGTCATCGTGTGGCGCGCCCTGCGCGAGCGCCAGCGCAAGGAACTGCTCGCCTCACGCCTGCTCGCCGTGCGCGGTGTGTGGCAGCGCGAGGGCGCGGTGTGCAACCTCATCGCCGGCCACCTGGAAGACCTCACGCCGCTGCTGGGCCGGCTGGCGACGGAGAGCCGGAATTTTCGTTGACGAAGTCAAGTTTGATGATCAAGTCCGTGCAGGGCCCGATCAAAGGCCAGCTCTCAGCCACATCGAAACATAAAATGACCTCATGGCACATCCCACAGCACATATCAACCCCGCCATGCTCCGTTGGGCGCGGAGCCGGGTTGGTTTTGATGTGCTGGAAGCGGCTCTCGCAGCAGGGGTCAAGCCAGAGCAATTCGCTCGTTGGGAAACAGGTGAAGGGTTACCAACTTTCCGTCAGGCCCAGAATGTGGCGCAGGCCTTGCATGCGCCGTTTGGTTTTCTCTTCCTGCAAGAGGCGCCGGTAGAGCCGCCTCTTCTGCCTGACCTGCGGACCGTAGGCGGTGCACCTGTTGATAGGCCAAGTGTTAATCTAATCGATGCCGTCAAAGCCACGCTGCAGAGACAGGCATGGTTCATCGAGTATCTGCAAGAGCAAGGTGTGCAGCCCTTACCCTTCGTCGGGCGTTTCACAGTTGCAGCGTCGGTGAAAGCCGTTGCTGCCGATATTCGTGCCGTCTTGGGGTTCGAGATTGAACAGGGCCAGCGCCAGTGGGACGAATATCAGCGTGAATTGATCCAAGCAGCTGAGCGTACAGGCATCTTAGTCATGCGCAGTGGGATTGTGGGGAACAACACCCGTCGCAAGCTGGATGTGAGCGAATTTCGTGGGTTTGCCATCAGCCATGCGCTAGCGCCGGTCGTATTTGTCAATTCCGCTGATGCCCCAACGGCTAGACTTTTCACGCTGATGCATGAGTTGGCGCACATTTGGATTGGTAGCAGTGGGATTTCCAACGTGTCCCCCGACAACAGCAGACGAGAAGAAGTCTTTTGCAATGCCGTCGCCGGTGAGTTTCTGGCGCCATCCGATACATTTATGGCGCTGTGGAATGCCTCTGCGCAGGAAGTGCCTGTTCGGTTGTCCGAGTTGGCTCGACGCTTTCACGTTAGCACTATGGTGGTGATGCGCCGCGCGCTGGATCTGGGCCTATTGACCCGAGACACATATAATGAGTTTTACCTTGCCGAGCTGCAGCGCTATCGGCAGGCAGAGAAACAGGGGGGGAGCTTCTACCGCAATGCGGGGTCCAAAAACAGCATGCGTTTTGCCAAGGCCGTGGTCGCTGAAGCATTCAGTGGTCGCATGTTGCTACGAGATGCGGGCAAGCTTCTGGGTATTCAACCAGCAAAAATTCGAACGTTTGCCGAGCAGCTTGGAACATGATTTATTTGTTGGATTCCAATACGCTCATCGAAGCCAAGAACCGTTACTACAGCATGACCGTCTGCCCAGGTTACTGGGCGTGGATTCTGAGAAGCCACAGCAACGGAGTGGTGGCCAGCATTGAAACCGTGAGCGATGAACTTAAACGCGGCAACGATGACCTGGCCGCGTGGGTCAAGCAACATGATGACCTATTTTTGGGGGTATCTGACAATGCCACCCAACTTGCATTTGTCCAAGTAGCTACTCATGTGGCCAGCTTGGCTTCACAAATGAAGGCGGGTGCTGTGGATGAATTTCTGGCAGGTGCTGATCCTTGGCTGATTGCCAAGGCCATGACCACGCCAGATTGCATACTGGTCACTCACGAACAACACAACCCTCAACTGAAACGAAAATTCAGCATCCCGAACGTGTGCGAGCCATTTGGGGTACAGTGTCTAAATACCTTTCAGGTGTTGGGCATGACAGGAGCAAGTTTTGGCTTGCTCAATTGACGGCAAGATTTGTCAGCTGGTGAGTACACCACTCAAAGATTCTCGATGGCGATCCAGCACGCGCAGAGTAACTATTCAGCCCCCCATAGGGCATAGCCATAGTCGAGTCAGGCGCAAGCCGCCTGTCGTGCCAGGACATGCTCGGGCACCAAGGACGGCGCGGTCTGCTTGGCCAGCCAGGCCTGCATGACTTCTTGCAGATAGCCAAAGGTCTGGCGGCCCTGCAGGGTACAGGTCTGCACGGTCGAGAAGATTCGCTCTAGGAATCTCAGTCCTCGTCCCGATCGGGTGAAGAACGAGAGCT
>JAGXRS010000415.1 GCA_018335615.1 Hydrogenophaga sp.
CGCGGTTTCGTGATCAAGCGCAAGCTCTCGTTCTTCACCCGATCGGGACGAGGACTGAGATTCCTAGAGCGAATCTTCTCGACCGTGCAGACCTGTACCCTGCAGGGCCGCCAGACCTTTGGCTATCTGCAAGAAGTCATGCAGGCCTGGCTGGCCAAGCAGACCGCGCCGTCCTTGGTGCCCGAGCATGTCCTGGCACGACAGGCGGCTTGCGCCTGACTCGACTATGGCTATGCCCTATGGGGGGCTGAATAGTTACGTGTGGCGTATGGCGGGCACCGCAACGCGGTGGAGCCCTCACAGGCATTGGCCTTGAAGCAGCAGCAGTCGCTGGCACAGGTGCAAGCCAAGTTGCGAACCGCCGAAGCGGTGCAAGCCATGGGCATGTTGGCTGGTTTGTACAAGCGCTGGCAAACCTACCAAGCGGCCTATTTGACCCAACATGCGGCCACACACGGGGCACAACACCGCATCACGGCCATCAGCAAATGGTTGCGGTATGCACAACAGTCCTTGGCGCTGGGCATGGGTGCGCTGCTGGTGATTCAAGGTGAGTTGTCCGTTGGGGCCATGATCGCCGCCAACGTGCTGACCACCCGGGCCTTGGCCCCAATTGATTTGATGGTGGGGTCTTGGCGCAGTTTTCTGGGTGCGCGCCAGTCGTACCAACGCCTGTCGTCGTTGCTGAGCGAATTCGATGCCGACGACGCTGTCGTTCACAAAGTGGCGCCCGTTGGCACGCTGTCCATGAAACAGGTCGCGGCCGGCGCGCCGTCGGCCGAATCCACCGATCCCCCCATCATCGAGCAAATCGACCTGGATCTGGAGCCGGGCAGCATCACCGTTCTCATGGGGCCTTCGGGCTGCGGTAAATCCACCTTGGCCAAGGTGTTGCTGGGCATTTGGCCCGCCAGCCACGGCAGCGTGTGGTGGGGTGACCGGCCTCTGGCGGCCTGGAGTCCCGAAGAACGCGGCCCTTGTGTGGGCTACCTGCCACAGGACGTGGAGCTGTTTGAAGGCAGCATGGCCGACAACATCGCCCGCCTGGCCCAGGTGGACTCCGCCAAAGTGATTGCCGCGGCTCAGCTGGCGGGTTTGCACGAAACCATCCTGCGTTTCCCCAATGGCTACGACACCCCGGTGGGAGCCGCTGGAGGCGCCTTGTCGGGCGGGCAACGCCAGCGGTTGGGGTTGGCGCGGGCGGTGTACGACCACCCGTCTCTGGTGGTGCTCGACGAACCCAATGCCAACTTGGACGACGCTGGCGAAGCCGCCCTGCTTCAAGCCCTGGTGCAACTGAAAGCACGCCAGGCCGCTGTGCTGCTCATCAGCCACCGACCTGGTGTTTTGCGGGTTGCCGACCGCGTGGTCCTGATGCAAGCGGGAAAAATTGTGCAATCAGGTACGCGCGAGGCGGTGTTGAAAGCCGTTCAGGCTGCCCATGCGGCATCGGCCCAGCGACCTGCCTGATTATTTTGAAGCCCCAAGATTCCATGACCCATTTCAACCCTGTGAAACAACCCAACGTTGACGGCGAGGCCAACCACCCCAGCCTGCTGCCACCCTCCAATACCGCCAGTCCTGCCCGCTGGGGGCTGTGGATATTGGGCATGGGTTTGGGTGGGTTCTTGTTGTGGGCCAGTCTGGCGCCGCTGGACGAGGGCGTGCCCACGCCAGGCATGGTCACCATCGACACCAAAAGCAAAGCGGTTCAGCATTTGTCTGGCGGCATCGTCAAGACGGTGCTGGTGCGCGAAGGCGATCAGGTGCGCGAGGGGCAACCCTTGCTGACGCTGGATGAAGACGTGGCCCGCGCCAACTTTGAGTCTGTGCGACAGCGCTATCTGGGTTTGCGTGCCATGCAAGGCCGTCTGCTGGCCGAGCAAAGCGGACAAGCGAGCATCGCCTTTCATGCCGATTTGCTGGTGGCCCAAGCAGACCCGCTGATCGCCAGCCAAATGCAAACCCAGCACGATTTGCTGCAGGCCCGCAGAGCCGCGTTGGCGGCTGATTTGGGTGCTTTGAACGAAAGCATGCAAAGCCAGAAAAGCATGATCGCGACGTACCAAACCATTGAGCGGAGCCGCAGCCACCAATTGAACTTGCTTGAGCAGGAGCTGGAGCAAACCCGCCCCTTGGTGGCCGATGGTTACGCGCCGCGCAACCGCCTGCTGGAACTGGAGCGCGCACAGGCCGATGTGCAGGCCACACTGTCTGACTTGACTGGGCAAGCCACCCGCGCCCAACAAGCCATTGCCGAGCTGGGGCAACGCAAACAAGCGCGGCAGCAGGAATACCGCAAAGAAGTCGAAACGGCGCTGGCCGACGTGACGCGTGAGGTGCAGTCTGACGCTCAGAAAATGGTTGCCGTCACCGCCGACTTGTTGCGCACCCACGTGCGCTCTCCCGCCACCGGGCAGGTGGTTGGGCTGGCTGTGCAGTCGGCCGGGGCCGTGGTGCAACCCGGTCAAAAACTGATGTTGATCGTGCCGGCCGATGAACCTTTGATGCTGGAAACCCAGATCGCCCCGCACCTGATTGACAAGGTCCAACCTGGTCTGATGACCGATGTGCGCTTTTCTTCATTTGCGCATACCCCTCAATTGGTGGTGGAGGGACAGGTCACGTCCATTTCCAACGATCTGCTGATCGACCCTGCAACCAACATGGGTTACTTTCTGGCTCGGGTCCGCATCACGCCGCAGGGCATGAAGACCTTAGGCCCGCGACGAATGAAACCCGGCATGCCCACAGAAGTGGTCATCAAAACCGGTGAGCGCACCTTGCTGACCTATTTGCTCAGCCCCCTGCTCAAGCGCGTGGCCGCTTCGTTGAAAGAAGAATAAGCCATGACCTTTTCCTTTCGATTTTCGCAGGCTCAGCATGCCGCATGGGTCTGCGCATTGGCGGTCACACTCACCGCAGCGCATGCACAAGACATCAGCTCAGAGCGCCTATCCAACCCGCTCAGCTTGTCTCAGGCCTATGCTCACGCCCTGGAAATGGATGCCACGCTGCGTGCCACACGGGCGCAAACCGACGCCGTCAACGAACGGGTGGAACAAGCCCGTGCACAACTCAGACCGCGCGTGTCGTTCAACGCGAGCCGCTTCCACAACGACCTTGACCGCACCCAGCCCAACATCTTGGGACAGACCGCCACCACCCCGGAAAAGTACTACAGCAGCAGCCAAAACCTCCAGGTGCGCCAACCCCTGTACCGTCCTGCCCTCAGTTGGGGTGTGGATGTGGCGTTGGCACAAAAAGACGATGCACAAGCCATGCTGGCCAGGGAAATCCAGAACCTGGGGGTCAAGGTGTTGGAAGCCTATTTGCAGGTGCTTTTGGCGCAAGACCAAGAAGCGCTGTTGCGCCGGCAAGAGCAGCTGGCTATTCAGCAGCTGCAGAGCGCCCAGAAACGTTTTGCTGGTGGCCAGGGCATTCGCACCGACATTGACGAAGCCCAAGCCCGGATCGACTTGTTGGCAACGCAGCAACTGCAAGCCCGCCAGTCCAGACAAACGGCCTTGCTGCAACTTCAGTCCATGACCCAGCAGCCCGTGGAATCGGTCTATTCGCTCGATGCCGAGGCATTGGACATCAACGGCTTCATGGCCCAAACGCCTGTTTTTTGGATGGACAAGGCACAAGTCAGCAGCCCCGAACTCCAGGCGATGCGGGCCAGAGTGGCGAGCGCTCGCATGGATGTGCAGCGCGCCCAATCGAGCCACCAACCCGCGATTGATGCCTTGCTGCACATCAGCCGCAGCGTCAGTGAAAACGTGACATCGCCCCGCAGCGCGTTCACCAACCGCCAAATTGGGTTGCAATTGGACATGCCGCTGTATGCAGGAGGTGCTGTGCAGTCGGCTGTGAGGCAAGCCATGTCGGAACAAACGCGCCTGGAGGAAACGCTGGAGGCCGCACGGCGAGATTTGAATGTGAGGGTTCAACGCGAATGGCGTGGTGTGACAGAAAGCGTGCTGCGCACCAACGCCTTGATGCGGGCTGTGGCCTCTGCAGACCAAATGGTGGTGTCGGTGAAGAGATCATTTGAAGCGGGGTTTCGCACCGTGCTGGATGTGCTGAACGCCGAACAGCAAGCCCAACAAGCCCGCCGCGACCTGGGCGAAGCACGGCTCATGTATGTAGCCTCCCGAATGCGGTTATTGGCCTTGGTTGGGGAGCTGGATGAGCAACAGATTCAATGGATCAGTCGCTGGTTTCGGCCTTGAGAAGTAGCGGTGCCAACAGCGTCTCGACGCTGGAGCCCGCCACGAACACCCCCTGGCCAAACTGCAGGATTGCAACAGGTCGTCGCTTGGGTGCGCCGATCGACGGGATGGACCTACCCCAAAGCCAGCACACGCAACTATCCCCGCCGTGCCGCCTCAATCGTCGCAATATCGATCTTCGACATCTCCATCATCACGTTGAATGCGTGTTTCGCGGCGGCGCGGTCCTGGTCGGTGAGGGCGACGATCAGGGCGCGGGGGGTGGTCTGCCACGACAAACCACTTGTCCTTGCACCAGCCGCACGCGCTTTCCTGCCTGCCGTTGTGGACGATGGCGTCCCAGAGGTGGTCGGTCTCTGTTTGATCGTCAGTGGTCACCTGAAAAGAAAAGGCTTCGCTGTGTTGAAAGGTTGGGCCACCGTCGAGCCCCAGGCAGGGGACGCCCATGACTGTGAACTCAAACGTCAATACGTCGCCTTCTTTCCCATCAGGGTAGTCGCCCGGTGCGCGGTGAATCGCAACCACTGAACTGTCGGGGAATGTGCTGGCATAGAACCGCGCGGCTTCTTCGGCGTCGCCGTTGGAACCAGAGGCAAACCGTGTTATTGCTGGGCATGTCCGTGCTCCTTGTGGCGCGATCAAGAGAGCCGGAAACCACCGGGCAGGGGAAGCGCGCTGTTCTACTTCTGATGTGATCCGCCCGTCGGTACAGCGCTGGCTTCTCCGTTGTCGGGCTTTCCACCACCCACCGCTTCGCCCTCTATCGGATCGTGCTCAGCAGACCCAGCACCGCCTCCCGCACCGCCTCGTCATGCCCCACCAGCAGATGGCCCCCTTGTTCGAAGCCGAGGAAGCGGGCGCCGGGGATCTGGCTGGCGCTGTATTCGGCTGGTGCGTAGGTGCCAAAGCCGTCGTCGCGCGCGCTCACCACCAGCGTGGGCGCCTGAACAGCGCTGAGTGCATAAGGCCCGAGGCTTTTTCCCAGTCGGGTGTCGTCGTGCAAACCCTTGGCGCGGGCCGATACCGGGAGGATACGTTCGGCCACCTCGTGCACGCGGACGCGCTCCTCGTCGCTGGCGGCGGCCACCTGTTCGGGTGGCGTGGCCAGCACGTGCCGGATCACCTGCTCGCGGGCCAGGTTCAGCCCGACCCAGAAGACGAAGTCCGATCCCAGCAGGCGCAGCAGCAGCGCGTCTTTGCGGTCGGAGATGGGGGGCGTGCTGGGCACCACGTCGCCCGGCTTCCAGGCGATGGGCACCGCCAGCACCAGGGCGCTCACACGGGTGGGGTGGCGAATGGCGGTCTGCAGGGCCGAAGGACTGCCGGCCGACACGCCCATGACCGCCGCGCGCTCGATGCCCAGCGCATCGAGCAGGCACAC
>JAGXRS010000416.1 GCA_018335615.1 Hydrogenophaga sp.
CGGCGGGAAAGCGGCCCGAGCGCAATTCGTCGTCGGTCAGCGGCCGGCCGGTCCACACCTGCACCCTCGCCGCGCCGGCCCCCAGCGCCAGCTCGCGGAACGCCCGCAACTCCACCGCGGTAAAGCCCCCCTCGGGCGAACCCATGGGGTGCATCACCACCGATGGCGAAGCCGCCAGAAGACCCTTGCCCAGCGCCTGCTTCAGCATTGTTTGCAAAAGCAGCTCGGCCGACAAGAAGTCGGACACCAGGGAGCGCGGGTGGGCAAAAGGTCGGAGCACCCGCGCACCGGGAACGGCCGATGCCGCCGCACGCGCCTGCGCGCCCACGCCGAGCACGGGCGGCTTGCGCCCGGGCGGTCCCAGCGCCACTTCGGCCACCTCGTTGAGCGTGGTGCCGGTCCGCAGATGGCGAACGATCACCCGCTCGGGCGACAGCTGAATGCACAGCAAGGGCTGAAGAAACGCCAAGAGGCGGGAGACGTTCATGGTGAGAGCGGCAGGCGACGAGGGTGAAACAAAAAGGGGCAGGGCAGGTGGGCCCTCAGCGGCTCTTCATGACCAGGGTGCGTTTGCAGCCGGGATCGTTCACACAGCCCCAGAAACGCGGGCCGTCTTTGCGAGACGGGGACTGTTGACCGGGAAGAGGTGTTGGTCCGCACGCTCATTCAGCCCATGGGCGCGCAGTTTGCCCTACCGCAGGTTCAACCCAAAGGAGAATACCCATGAACACCCTGCGCCACCTTTCCATTGCCGCCTGCATCGCCACCGTTTCGACCCTGTCGTTTGCACAGACACCGAGTACTGGCACCGGCACTGACACCCGGGCCACGCCCGACACCACCGTGGGCGTGGACAACGCGGAAGCCCGCGAGGCCATGGAGCGGGCCCAGCGCCGCGACGCCGAAGCCAGCGTGATCCGCACCGACGAATCGGCTGCCCAACGCGCCCGCGACGCCGCAGACACCACGCGCGATGGCGCCGCTGCCGTGGGCAACCGGGCCAGCAACGCGGCCCGGTCCACCACAGGAACGGGTGCCAACATGGGTGCCCGCGCTCCCCGCGCCGACCGCAACTGAGCATCTTGCGCGGTGGCCGTGCCTCGCGCGCGCGGGCCGGCGGCCGCGCTTGCCCTGTGGGGTGAGGCCCTCACGCGCCTTGACCCCGATCAAGGAAGGCAGTCAGGCGCGGGAATTGTCCGGACCATTCCGCCTGCGCCGGCGCTTGCGTCACACTTGGCGCCATGAAACAACTACTTGCCAGTCTTGTCCTGGTCAGCATGGCGTTCAACGTGTCGGCTCAAAGCCTGTGGCGCGACGCGCCCATGCTCGCCAGCCCCGCCGAGATCCGCACGCTCATGCCGCAAGCCCGCGACACGTCCCCTGCGCGGCGTGCGGCAGATCCGAGCGCACTGCTGGAAATCCCTGGCACGCCCATCGCGGACGAGACCTTCGTGGTCACCTACCACTTCGAATCCGAACGCCTGCAGCGTGTTCACCTGCGATCCGAACCTGCCACGCCCGAGCGCACCCAGGCCCTGCTGAGAACCTTGCAGACCTCGCTGCGCAAGACGTATGGCCTGCCGCTCAGCACCCCTTCGCGGCCGGTGGCGGCGCTGGGCACGGTCGATGTCATGTGGTCGTTTCGACGCATGACGGTGCAGCTGCTGATGCTTGACGGCAAGACGGTGGAGCTGATCTACAGCGTCAACATGCCCAGCCGACCCGGGGGGCTGTGAGCCCGTCGCACCCACGGCCCAGCCGTTGATGAGGCAAGGGCGCCGGACGTCATTTTGAATTCCCAAGGCTTGCCAGCCCAGGCTCGCCCGTCTACCCGCCCCCGCCGGCATCGAGCCCCCATCTCCTGGTTCCTGAAGAAGCGCCCGTAAGGCCTGCGCAAGGTCCTGCTCGCGTTCACTTTTGGTTACCGCAAGCGTTTTTCCCTCTGCTCAACTGAGAGGCCCCTGTAGTTCTATCTGAGGGGTTTCGTGGCACATGCGTGTGAAAGATAAACGTTTTCGGTGAAGAAATTCTCAGGAGGAAATGCGATGAAAAAGTGGTTTGCCGCCCTGGTCAGCAGTGCACTGCTGGGTCTTGTGGGTTGTGGAGGTGGTTCGGACAATGCGGCTCCCGCCGAGCCCAGCGGACCGGTGTTCTCAAGCTTGAGCTTTCCTGTTCGGGCGGCCTACGACAGGATGATGAGCCCCGAGAAGCCCATTGGCCTGAACCTCGCGGGCACCGACAACGCCAAGATCGAGTCCACGGTGAAAGAGGTGAACTGGCCCAGCTGGAGCAAGCTGCCGCCTCCTCCGCCCGAACTGGTGCCGCCCGACCTGCGCTGGATCGGCACCCTGACCGCACAGAAGCAGCAGCCGCTTGCCACCTTCGTGGACACCCCATTCGGGCCGGCCACTGTCCGGGTCGACTATTTCCTCAGCCTCAAACGCCTGCGCGATGGCCGTGAGTACCGCGATGCCCTGTCGGTCTATTTCGACGACAGCTATCGCCCATTGGCCGCCGTCACACTGCAGAGCCATCTATGGAACTGGCTCGCCCCCGTTGATGGTCTCCCCGTGGACGGAACCATTGGCGTGTCAAGCGGCACATCCGTCGCCCAAGCCTGTAGGCTACCGATCGGATCTCCCACATCGCTCGTTTGTGATCCCGATTACTACCTGGAGCCGGAACGGATTGCGGTCCCGGCGGTCTGGACGCTCCAGCCCGACACGGCCCTGACCGGTTTCATCACCTTCGCGTACCGTGGGCCCTTTCTGGACGCCATCGACGGCACCGATTCCTTCAAGCGTTCCGAAGCCATCGTCGAGATCAAGACCCGCATCGACAGTGCTGGCGCCTTCCTGGGCGTGGAGTACGTGCGCATTGAAGGCCCGTTGACGATCCGTTTGCGCGGCTGAACCCGGCGGGGTTCCGGCGGGCGCCTGCGCGCCCGTCACGCGGCCCCTGCCGACGGGCCACCGTTCAAGGCGCCTGGGGTCATATGCCCGGCAGCCAGAAGGTTTCTTGAGGCATCATCCCGGCCAGGGATGAAAACAGAAACCATATGGCTACTTTGATACCTGCGCTGGGCGCTTGCGTGTCGCGCATGACGCCCGGCGAACGCCGCACTGCCGAACGGCTGGAACAGAAACTGGATGACGATTACCTGCTCTGGTACGACGTGGCCGTGGGCCCGCGCCACCAGCACCCGGACTTTGTCGTCATGCACCCGCGCCGGGGCATCCTCATTCTGGAGGTGAAAGACTTTCGTCTTTCCACCCTCATCCAGGCCAACAAGCAGACCTGGGACATCCACGGCGACGCCGGCCCCAAGACCATTCCGAACCCGCTGGAGCAGGCCCGGCAGTACGCGCACCAGGTGGTGAACGCGCTGGAGCGCGACCCCCAGCTGGTGCAGGCCGAAGGCCGCTACCAGGGCAAGCTGGCCTTTCCGTGGAGCTACGGCGTGGTGCTGACCAACATCACCCGCGCCCAGTTCGACAAGGCCGAGCTGGCCCATGCCATCGAGCCGCACCGTGTGATTTGCCAGGACGAAATGCTGGAGGCCGTGGAGCCCGAGTCGCTGCAAAGCCGCCTGTGGGACATGTTCCCCCATGGCATGTGGGGCGTCATGTCGCTGCCGCAGCTGGACCGCGTGCGCTGGATCATGTTCCCCGAAGTGCGCGTGGCCGCGCCGGGCACGGCCGACCTGTTTGCCGACCAGACGGAGGAGGCCGAACTGCCCAGCATCATGCGCGTGATGGACATCCAGCAGGAGCAGCTGGCGCGCAGCCTGGGCGACGGGCACCGCGTCATCCACGGCGTGGCTGGTTCGGGCAAGACCATGCTGCTGGGCTACCGGGCCGAACACCTGGCCAAGGCACACACCGACACCAGCAAGCCCATCCTCATCCTTTGCTACAACGAGCCGCTGGCCAAGCAGCTTGCCCGCGTGATGGCCATCAAAGGTATTGTCGACCGCGTGCACGCCGTGCACTTCCACAAGTGGTGCTGGCACCAGCTCAAGGCTTACGGGCAGGGTTTGCCCGCCGACAACCAGTCCGTCACCGACAAGATGGCCGACATGGTCCAGCGCGTCATCACCGCTGTGGACCGCCGCCAGATTCCCAGCGGGCAATACCAGGCCGTGCTGATTGACGAAGGCCACGACTTCGCGCCCGAATGGCTCAGGCTCGTCACGCAGATGGTGGACCCGGCCACCAACAGCCTGCTGGTGTTGTACGACGACGCGCAGAGCATCTACGAACGCAGCCGCAGCAAGCAGTTCAGCTTCAAGCGCGTGGGCATCCAGGCGCAGGGCCGCACCACCATCCTCAAGATCAATTACCGCAACACGCGGCAGATTCTGCAGACCGCCAGCCTGGTGGCGGCAGACCTGCTGACGGCTGAAGACAAAGACGAAGACGGCGTGCCCATGCTCAAGCCCGTGAGCTGCGGGCGCGACGGCGAAGCGCCGCTCATCATCCGCCTGCCCACCCTGCGGGCCGAGGCTCAGCAGGTTGTTGAACTGCTCAGCGCCGCCCACCGGGAAGGCCACGCCTGGGGCGACATGGCCATTCTCTGCCGCCACAAGCAGGACATGTATCTCTGCGCCAACGTGCTGAACCACCGACGGTTGCCCTACCAGGTGCGCGACAAGGAGCGCCCGTTCGACCCGGCCGCCGACACCATCAAGGTGCTGACCCTGCACGCCAGCAAAGGGCTGGAATTTCCGGTGGTGGCGCTGGTGGGCGCGGGCTTCATGCCGGCCGCGGGCGAAGACGAGCGCGAAGAAGCCAAGCTGTTCTACGTGGGCGCCACTCGGGCCACGCAGCGGCTCATCGTGGGCCTGAGTGGCAACGGCCACTTTGCGGAGCGCTTCGCTGCCTGAGGCCCACCCACCCACACAAGCATCTCAACAGCATCTGTCCTGTCCCCCATGAACGCAGCCGCACCCCGATTCAACGGAACCCTCAAGAAATGGAACGCTGATAGGGGCTTTGGCTTCGTGGTGGCCGACCATGCGGAGCAGGAACTGTTTGTTCATGTGTCCGCTTTTCCTCGCGATGGGCAGCCACCTACCATGGGCGAAAAGCTCTCGTTTGAAATTGAACTGGACCGGGAGGGCCGAAAGCGGGCCGTGCGCGTGCATCGGCAGGGCGTATCGCCTCCCAGAGCGCCGCGGCATGAACAGCCTGAGCCGGTCAAGCATCAGGCGCGTCAGGGGCCTCGGCGGGCTGAATCACGCTCGTGGGGTTCGCTCGTCGTCGCCGTGCTGCTGCTCGCCGGGCTGGGTGGATTCAGCTACGTGCAATACAGCCAGCGCACAGCAGCAACACAGGCGGATCCCCAAAGCTTGCTGAGCACGGCGCCAGCCGCTGCGCCGGAAGTTAAACAGCCCGTGTTTCAGTGCGACGGACGCAAGTACTGCTCGCAGATGGGTTCGTGCAGCGAAGCCAAGCTGTTTCTGAAGAACTGCCCTGGCATGGAAATGGACGGTGATGGCGACGGCATTCCGTGTGAGCAGCAGTTGTGTACCGGGCCCTTCGGCGGTTGAGTTAATCAGTTCATTGGAATCTGACCCCGATATTTCAAGGTGATGACGCAGCACGGCAGCAAAGGGCTGGAGTTCCCGGTGGTGGCCCTAGTCGTCGCTGGCGCATACCCGCCGAGAGCGAAGACGAGCGCGAGAAAGCGCGGCAGTTCTATGTGGGGACCACGCGGGCGACGCAGCGGTTGGTGACTGGGGCGCGTGGGGGCGGGATACGCGGCGCGCCAGTAGGCAAGACCTAACCCATATGCCCGCACTAATTGAAGTCCCCTTGAAAACCTGAACCACTCGGAAGTAGAGAATTCCCCCAGACGGAGTCTCTACATGAAGAAATCCAGATTCAGCGAAGCGCAGATAGT
>JAGXRS010000417.1 GCA_018335615.1 Hydrogenophaga sp.
TCCGCGCCGGCAACGTCATCATGCACGGCAAGGACCCGATGATCGTCCTGAAAACCGAATACGCCCGCGGCGGCCGCGGTGCAGCCACCGTGCGCCTGAAGCTCAAGGCCCTGCTGAACAACATGGCGACCGAAGTGGTGTGCCGGGCCGACGACAAGATGGACCAGATCATCCTGGACAAGAAGGAGTGCACCTACTCCTACTTCGCCGATCCCATGTATGTGTGCATGGACGCTGACTACAACCAGTACGAAGTCGAAGCCGAGAACATGGGCGACGCGCTGAACTACCTGGAAGACGGCATGGCCGTGGAAGTGGTGTTCTACGACGGCAAGGCCATCTCGGTCGAATTGCCCACCAGCGTCGAGCGCGTGGTCACCTGGACGGAACCCGCCGTCAAGGGCGACACGTCGGGCAAGGTGCTCAAGCCGGCCAAGATCGCCACCGGCTTCGAGGTGTCGGTGCCGCTGTTCGTGGCACAAGACGACAAGATCGAGATCGACACCCGCACCGGTGAATACCGCCGCCGCGTCTGATCGACCGGGCCGCTCGCGGCCGTCCTGAACGAAGGCTCCTGCGGGAGCCTTTTTTCATGGTCGCGCTGCACCGCACGGGCGGGCTTTGCGCTGCGTGACACCATTCGTTTCAATCAGACCCGGCACAATGGCCTTCACGCTTTCGGGCAGACCGTTCCCCTACAAGGCATCCCATGGAAAAAACACAAGACATCAACGAACGGCGACTGGCAGACGCCTGGGCCGAACTGCAGCTGCACTCCAACGAGGGCTACCCGCTGCAGGCCGACGCCTACCGCCTGGCCTTTGCCGACCCCGAGTTCCTGCTGCGCCGCGAGACGCGCGGCATCCGCCTGCAGCTGGAGATGCTCAAGCCCGACCTGGCGCAGCGCGAGCTGGGCATCGAGAACACCGTGGTCGTGTTCGGCAGCGCGCGCTTTCGCGAAACTGGTGAAGCGCAGGAACTGCTGGCGCTGGCCGAAGCCGGCGGCAACCCGCGCGAGATTGCCCGGGCCCAGGCACTGGTGCGCAACGCGCCCTATTACGACCACGCGCGCGAGTTCGGCCGCATCGTCGCGCGCTACAGCGCGAAGTGCCCCAAGGAAGACCAGCTGTTCATCTGCACCGGTGGCGGGCCAGGCATCATGGAAGCCGCCAATCGCGGTGCGCACGACGAGGGTGCGCTCAACGTGGGCCTGAACATCGCGCTGCCGCACGAACAGTCGGGCAACCGCTTCATTTCCCCTGAACTGAGCTTCAAGTTCCACTACTTCGCGCTGCGCAAGATGCACTTCATGATGCGCGCCAAGGCGCTCGTCGCGTTCCCGGGCGGCTTCGGCACGCTGGACGAACTGTTCGAGGTGATCACGCTGGTGCAGTGCAAGAAGTCCAAGCCGGTGCCGATCGTGCTGTTCGGCTCCGACTACTGGAAACGCCTGATCAACCTGGACGTGCTGGTCGAGGAAGGCACCATCTCGCCGCAGGACCTGGACCTGCTCACCTACGTGGACGACCCGCAGAGCGCCTGGGACGCCATCGTCAAAGTCTACGACCTGCCGCCCGTGGGCTGACGATCTGATGCCCGGTGCCCGCGCGCCGTGGCGATCAGCCCGGCAGGAACCCGCTCACCCACCCCAGCCGCCACCCAGCGCCTTGTAGAGTGCCACCTGGTTCTGCTGCTGCGCCAGGCGCGTCTGCGTGAGCGCCTGCTGGACCGTGAACAGCGAGCGCTGCGCGTCCAGCACGTCCAGGAAACTGGCGATGCCGTTGCGGTAGCGCAGCTCGGCCAGCCGGAATCGCTCGGCCTCGGCCGCCGCCTGGGCTTCCTGCGCCTGCAGCTGCTCGCCCAGCGTGGCGCGCCCGGCCAGCGCATCGGCCACTTCACGGAAAGCGGTCTGGATCGCTTTCTCGTATTGCGCCACCGCCACCGAACGGGTGGCCTGCGCGCTGTCGAGCCCGGCGCGGTTGCGCCCGGCATCGAAGATGGGCAGCAGCGCCTGCGGCGCGAGCGTGAAGCCCCAGGAACCGCTCTGGAACAGGTTTGACAGATCGTTGCTCGCCGTGCCCACGCTGGCGGTGAGCGCGATGCGCGGGAAGAAAGCGGCGCGCGCCGCGCCGATGCTGGCGTTGGCCGAGATGAGCTGCTGCTCGGCCTGGCGAATGTCGGCCCGGCGTGTCAGCAGGTCGGACGGCAGGCCGGCCGGCACCTCACGAAACAGCGGCTGCGCCATGCGCCCCTCGGCATCGGCCCGCGGCGCCACCAGAGCCGAGGGCAGCGGTTGCCCCACCAGCAGCGTGAGCGCGTTCAGGTCGAGCGAGCGCTGGCGCTGCTGCTGCGCCAGCGCCACCTGCGCGGCCGCGGCCAGCGACTCGGCCTGGCGCAGGTCCAGCGCCGACGATGCGCCGTTGTCAAAACGCAGGCGCGTCAGGCGCAACGAGTCCTGACGCGTGACTTGGGTGCGCTGTGTGATCGCCAGCAACTCGTCGTTCGCCTGCAGACTGAGCCAGGTGCTGGCCACCGCGGCCACCAGACTGGTCTGTGCCGCGTGCCGCGCTTCCTCGCTCGCCAGGTACTGCGCCAGCGCCGCTTCCTTCAGACTGGCGATGCGGCCGAAGAAGTCGATCTCCCAGCTGCTCATGGCCAGCCCCACGCTGTAGCTGCTGCTGATGCCGCCACCGCTGGCCGGCTGGCGGTTGCCCGCGGCGGCCGCGCTCAGGGTCGGCAGCTGGTCGGCCTGGCGGATCTGGTACTGCGCCCGCACCTGCTCGATGTTGAGCGTGGCGATGCGCAGGTCGCGGTTGTTCTGCAGCGCCAGCGCGATCAGCTCGCGCAGCTGGGCATCGCCCACGAAGTCGGCCCAGCGCAGGTCGGCCGTCGGCGTGGCGTCTGCCACCGCGACTGAACCGCCACTCAGTCCCGTGGGCCAGTCGCCCGCCACCGGTGCTGCCGGGCGCTCGTAGGCCGGGATCATGGAACAACCCGCCAGCACGGCCACGGCGAGTGCACCCAGCAGCGGGCGCGCAGAGAAGGATTTATCGGTCATGGGTGTGCACGCCCATGTGGGCGGCCTGTTCTGCATGCACGCGGTGCTGGCGCGCGCTGTCCTTGAACAGCGTGCGGACCACCACGAAGAAAATGGGCACGAATACCACGGCCAGCACGGTGCCGGTGAGCATGCCGCCGATCACGCCAGTGCCGATGGCGCGCTGGCTGGCCGAGCCTGCGCCACTGGCCAGGGCCAGCGGCAACACGCCGAGCGTGAAGGCCATGGAGGTCATGACGATCGGGCGAAAGCGCAGGTGCGCCGCCGCCAGCGCGGCCTCGATCACACCCTTGCCTTGCGCCTGCAGGTCTTTCGCGAACTCGATGATCAGGATGGCGTTCTTTGCCGACAGGCCGATGATGGTGATCAGCCCGACCTGGAAGTACACGTCGTTCGAGTAGCCGCGCAGCAGCGTGGCCAGCAGCACCCCGAGCACCCCCAGCGGCACCACCAGCACCACCGCCAGCGGAATCGTCCAGCTTTCGTACAGCGCGGCCAGGCAGAGGAACACCGCCAGGATGGCAAAGCTGTAGAGGATGATGGCCTGCGCGCCGGCCAGCTTCTCCTCGCGCGACTGCCCCGTCCACTCGAAGCCGAAGCCTTGTGGCAGCTGACCTGCGATGCGTTCCATCTCCGCCATGGCGTCACCCGTGCTCATGCCGGGCGCGGCGCTGCCGCTGATGCGCATGGACGGGTAGCCGTTGTAGCGCACGGTCTGCATCGGGCCATTGACCCACTGGGTGGTGGCGAAGGCCGACAGCGGCACCGCCTGACCCCGGTTGTTGAGCACGTTCAGCCGCAACAGGTCATCGGGCTGCATGCGGGCCGGCGCATCGGCCTGCACCACCACGCGCTGCAGCCGCCCGGCGTTGGGGAAGTCGTTGACGTAGCTCGACCCCAGCGCCGTGCCAATGGCGCCGCTGATCGCGTCGAAGCCCACGCCCAGGGCGTTGGCTTTGTCGCGGTCGATGTCCAGCTGCACCTGTGGCGCATCTTCCAGACCCTCGGGACGCACCCCGGCCAGCACCGGGCTCTGCGCTGCCATGCCGAGCAACTGCCCGCGTGCGGCCAGCAAGGCGTCGCGCCCCAGACCGGCGCGGTCCTGCAAACGGAAACTGAAGCCAGACGATGAGCCGAGCTCGGGAATGGGCGGCGGGCTCAGCGGGAAAATGAATGCGTCCCGGATGCCCGACAGGCCGCCAAACGCGCGCCCCGCCAGCGCCTCGGCGGAACTGCCAGCCCCCTTGCGCTCCGACCAGTCCTTCAACGTGACGAAGGCCAGCGCGGCGTTCTGGCCCTGCCCCGAGAAGCTGAAACCCAGCACGCTCACCATGCTCTGCACCTCGGGCTGCTGCAGCATGAAGCCTTCCACCTGCTGCATCACGTCGAGCGTGCGCTCACGGGTGGCACCGGGGGGCAGTTGCACGTTCACCAGCATGGTGCCTTGGTCTTCGCCGGGCAGAAAGGAGGTGGGCAAGCGCAGGTACACCACCACCGCGGCGGCCACGATGGCCAGGTAAATCACCAGCGTGCGCCCGGCGCGTGGCAACAGACGGGCCACACCGCTTTCATAGCCTTTGGCGGTGCGCGAAAAGCCCCGGTTGAACCAGCCGAAAAAGCCCTTCTTCTCGTGGTGATGGCCGGCCTGCACCGGCTTGAGCAGCGTGGCGCACAGGGCAGGCGTGAGCGACAGCGCCATGAAGGCCGAGAAGGCGATGGACACGCCCATCACCGCCGCGAACTGGCGGTAGATGTTGCCCACCGAGCCGCTGAAGAAGGCCAG
>JAGXRS010000418.1 GCA_018335615.1 Hydrogenophaga sp.
TTCTGCTACCCGCGCATCGAAGCCGGCCAGCCCACGGTGTGCTCCGAGACCTGCGTGGGCCGCATCCGGTATCTGGGCGTGCTGCTGTACGACGCTGACCGCATCCTGGAAGCCGCGAGCACGCCCAACGAGATCGACCTCTACCAGGCACAGCTCGACCTGTTCCTGGACCCGAACGATCCGAAGGTGATCGCGCAGGCCCGCATCGACGGCATCCCCGATGCCTGGATGGCCGCTGCCCGCCAGAGCCCGGTCTACAAGATGGCCGTGGAATGGAAGGTGGCCCTGCCGCTGCACCCCGAGTACCGCACGCTGCCCATGGTCTGGTACGTGCCGCCGCTCTCGCCCATCACCTCGGTGGCCAACACCGGCATGCTGGGCAACAACGGTGAGATCCCCGACGTGTCGCAGCTGCGCATTCCGGTGAAGTACTTGGCCAATCTGCTCACCGCCGGCGACACCGGCCCCGTGGTGCGCGCCCTGGAACGCATGCTGGCCATGCGCGCCTTCCAGCGCAACAAGCACGTGGACGGCGTGATCAACGAGGACGTGCTCGACCAGGTCGGCATGACCGTGGCGGAAGTCGAAGAGATGTACCGCTACATGGCGATCGCCAACTACGAAGACCGCTTCGTGATCCCGACCACGCACCGCGAATACGCGGAAAACACCTTCAACGTGAAGGGCGGCTGCGGCTTCAGTTTCGGCAACGGCTGTTCCGAAGGCCAGACCGAGACAAGCCTGTTTGGTAGCGAGAAGAAACGCACCATCCCGATCAAGCTGGAGGCATGACACCATGAGTTTCTTTTCTCCATCCCCTCCCAAGGCCGCCCGCACCCTGCGCGTGCTGGCCCACCTGCTGCGCTACCCGGACGCCGAGTTCCGCGCCCACACCGGTGAGCTGCAGGCCGAGCTGCACAAGGAAGCGGCGCTGCCCGCAGCGCGCCTGGCCGAGCTGGACGCCCTGCTGAAGCACCTGGGCTCGCGCCCGGCGCTGGAAGTGGAGTCCGACTACGTCGAGCTGTTCGACCGCGGCCGCCGCACCGCGCTGCACCTGTTCGAGCATGTGCACGGCGACTCGCGCGACCGTGGCCCGGCCATGATCGACCTGATCCAGACCTACGAGAAAGCGGGCCTGTACCTGGGCCCCAGCGAACTGCCCGATTACCTGCCGGTGGTGCTGGAGTTCGCCTCCACCCAGCCGCCGCAGCAGGCGCGCGAATTCATGGGCGAGATCGCCCACATCGTGCGGGCCATCTTCAGTGCGCTGGCCGGTCGCCACAGCCCCTACGCCAGCGTGCTGGCCGCGGTGCTGGAACTCGCCGGTGAAAAGGCTGAAGCGGTCGCCGTGGCACCCGAGCCCGAAATGGACGAGAGCTGGGCCGAGCCCGAGGTGTTCGGTGGCTGCTCCACCGAAGGCCAGGCCAAGCCCGGTCAGCCGCAACCGATCCACATCCTCAGAAAGTCACCTTCCACTTCTCAAGGAGCGCAGGCATGAACACGCTGCACAACTTCCTCTTCAACGTTTTCCCCTACATCTGCCTGGCGGTGTTCTTCATGGGGAGCCTGGCGCGCTTCGACCGCGACCAGTACACCTGGAAAAGCGATTCCTCGCAGATGCTGCGCAAGCGGCAGCTCAAGTGGGGCAGCAACCTGTTCCACATCGGCATCCTGTTCCTGTTCTTCGGCCACACGGTGGGTCTGCTCACGCCGCATTTCTTCTACGAAGGCTTCATGAGCGCGGCGTTCAAGCAGCGCGTGGCCATCTACGCCGGTGGCGTTGCAGGCTTCATCTGTTTCATCGGCCTGACCATGCTGCTGCACCGCCGCATCTTCGATGACCGCATCCGCCTCACCAGCCACCGCACCGATCTGGGGATCCTGATCATCCTGTGGGTGCAGCTGGTGCTGGGTCTGGTCACGCTGCCTTTCTCCTATGGCCACTCCGACGGTCAGGCGATGCTGCAGCTGTCGGCCTGGGCGCAGGGCATCGTGACCTTCCGCCCGGACGCCAGCCTGCTGGTGGGTCTGGACGCGGTCTATCTGGTGCACCTGGTGCTGGGCATGACGATCTTCCTGCTGTTCCCGTTCTCGCGGCTGGTGCATGTGTGGAGCGGCTTCGGCACCCTGGCCTATCTGTTCCGTCCGTACCAGATGGTGCGCAGCCGCCGGGTGGGCCTGCCCGCCCACCGCGACCGCATGGCCCAGCCCGCCATGCAGCCCGATATCCAGCCGGCCGCTCCCCAGCCCATCCAGGCCGGTGGTACCCCGATGCCCGTCAAGCCGGTGCCTGCCGGCCTGCGCACGACCTCCTGAGGAACCGCCATGACCGCCTCCGCTCTTTCCCCCAACGTCGGCTGTGGCAGCGGTAACTGCGCCTGCGCCGGCGCTGCCCAGCCCGAAGTCGCCAGCATCAACGGCATTGCCCTGCACGAAGCGGGTGAGCCGCTCGACGCCGACACCCTGCTGGAGCGCGCCCACACCGAACTGCTGCGCCAGCAGGCGGTGAAGGCCGGCCTGTTGCCCCGCCACACCGGCCTGGTGGCGCCCGAGCCCGACGACGCCCAGCGCGCCGCCATCGAGCGCATGCTCGACGAGGCCGTGGTCTCGCCCGAGCCCGGCGAGGCCGAGTGCCGCCGCTACTTCGAGGCCAACAAGGGCCGCTTCATCGTCGGGCAGGCACTGCATGTGCGGCACATCCTGTTTGCGGTGACGCCGGGCGTGAACGTGCACGCGCTGTCGCAGCGGGCCGAAACGGCCTTGCTCGAACTCTCGCGCAAGGACGTGGCCCCCGGGCGTTTCGAGCAGCTGGCCAAAGAACTGTCCAACTGCCCGTCGAGCCAGCAGGGCGGCGACCTGGGCTGGGTCACGCCGGAAGACTGCGCACCCGAGCTGGCCAACGAGCTGTTCTTCCAGACCGACTCGCGCTGGGGCATGGGCGTGCACCCGCGCCTGGTGCACACCCGCTTCGGTCTGCACATCATCGAGGTGCTGGGCCGCCGCAAGGGCACGCTGCCGGCCTTCGAGGCGCTGCAGGACCGCATCCGCGCCCAGCTCGCACTGCAGACCCGCAGCACCGCGCTGCGCCAGTACATGCAGTTGCTGGTGGGGCAGGCCCGCATCGAGGGCCTCACGCTCCAGGGCGCCGACACACCCCTGGTGCAGTGACGCCCGCGTGCCGGGATGGTCAGCCGCCCTGGGCGACACACATGTTGTGCCGCCCCGGGCGGCTGAACGCTGTTTGACACACCGCAAGGCGAAAACGCGTCAGGCTGGTTAGCCTGCGACGGCGGACTGAGCCGCGGAACTTGATAGGGCAGAGATGGAACACCTGGACACCCCCGACACACTGGCGCATGCCGCATCTGGCGACGCGGGCACCGCCAACGGCCACCCGGCCGCGACGCCCGCCTCGCAGGCCGCCGAGCTGCTGGCCCTGGCCCGCAGCGGCGGG
>JAGXRS010000419.1 GCA_018335615.1 Hydrogenophaga sp.
AGGCCACGTCGAGCACGCTGGCGCTAGGCGCGATCAGAGCGGCCCAGCGGCGCACCCAGGCAGAGGGCGCTTCGGTACCGTGGGCCGAAGGGGCCGAAGGGGCGGAAACAGGCGGTTCGGTGCGCATCAGAAACAACTCCAGAGCTGGTCGGCCAGGTTCAGCATGAAGCCCGGCTGCTGGTAGAGCGCGAGCGTGCCCAGCAGGGCCATGCCCACGGCAGCGGCCACCAGCAGGTGCCGGGCCAGCGGTTTCACGCGGCGGCTCCCACGCGCTGCGGGCCGCGCACGATCGGCGATTCGCGCACCGGCAGGTTGATCAGGCCGGCGAAGATGCCCAGGGCAATCGACAGGTACCAGACGACGTTGTAGCTGCCGGTCTGGTCGTAGAGCAGGCCACCCAGCCACACACCCATGAAGCTGCCGATCTGGTGGCTGAAAAAGACGAAACCGCCCAGCATGGACAGGTGCGCCACACCGAAGATCTGCGCCACCACCGCGTTGGTGGGTGGCACGGTGGACAGCCACAGCACGCCCATGACGGCGGCGAACACGTACACGCTGGCGGGTGTGAGCGGCACCAGCAGGAAGATGCTGATGGCCGCGGCACGCGCGAAATAGATGAAGGCCAGGATGTAGCGCTTGGGCATTCGCTGGCCCAGTGCGCCCGCGGCGTAGGTGCCGATCACGTTGAACAGGCCGATGAGGGCCAGTGCGTAGCTGGCCACTTGGGGCGATAGGCCGTTGTCTTTCAGGTAGCTGGGCATGTGCACGCCGATGAACACCACCTGGAAGCCGCAGACGAAGTAGCCCGCCATGAGCAGCTGGAAGCTGCGGTACTTCAGGGCCTCGCGCAGGGCCTGCACGATGGTCTGCTCCCGCTTGGGCATCGCGCCCCCGGCGTAACCGGGTTCGCGCAGGCCCCAGGCCAGCGGCATGATGAGCAACACCGCCGCGCCCAGGAAGAGCAGCGCCTCCTGCCAGCCGAAACTGCTGATGAGCCATCCCTCCACCGGCACCATGAGGAACTGGCCAAAAGAGCCCGCGGCGGCCGCCACACCCATGGCCCAGGAGCGTTTCTCGGCCGGAATCTGCCGGCCGATCACGCCGTAAATCACCGCGTAGGTGGTGCCGGCCTGCGCTGCGCCGATCAGCACGCCGGCGGTGAGCGCGAAGCCCAGCGACGTGGTGGTGAGTGCCATGCCGGCCAGGCCCGCCGCGTAGAGCAGGGCGCCCACCACCAGCACGCGGAACGCACCGAAGCGGTCGGCCGCCATGCCGGCGAAGATGCCGAACACGCCCCAGGAGAGGTTTTGCACCGCCAGCGCAAAGGCGAAGGTCTCGCGCGTCCAGCCTTGGTCCTGGGTGATGGGTTGCAGCCACAGGCCAAAGCCGTGCCGGATGCCCATGGAGAGGGTGACGATGAAGGCGCCGCAGGCGAGCACCTGCATAGCGGAAAGACGGGGTGGCTGCTGCAGCGAGCCGGTGCTGGCGCCAGAGGCGGTGGGCGGTGGGGTGGACATCCCGAAAATGTAGCCAGTTTGGCCGACGCCTGCAGCCGCCTGCGTGCCATGTGACGTGCAGCCACCCTGTGTGCTGGTTTTACATCCAGTGAAACGATGGGCCGAGCACTACAATCCGCCGCATGACAGAGAAACCCGCCGCTTCCCCCGTCGCCGCCAGCGACGCTTATTCCGAAGGTTCGATCCGCGTCCTCAAGGGACTGGAGCCGGTCAAGCAACGGCCGGGCATGTACACCCGCACCGACAACCCGCTGCACATCATCCAGGAGGTGCTGGACAACGCGGCCGACGAGGCGCTGGCCGGCTTTGGCAAGAAGATCAAGGTGACGCTGCATGCCGACGGCTCGGTCAGCGTGGAAGACGACGGGCGCGGCATTCCCTTCGGCCTGCACCCGGAAGAGAAAGCGCCCGTGGTGGAACTGGTGTTCACGCGGCTGCACGCTGGTGGCAAGTTCGACAAGGGCAAGGGCGGTGCGTACAGCTTCTCGGGTGGCCTGCACGGCGTGGGCGTGAGCGTGACCAATGCCCTGTCCACCCGGCTGGAAGTGACCAGCTACCGCGAAGGCAAGGTGGCCAAGCTCGCGTTTTCGGCCGGCGATGTGATCGAGCCGCTGGTGGTGGCGCCCAAAGGCGAGGGCGACCGCAAGCAGGGCACCACGGTGCGCGCCTGGGCCGACCCGAAGTACTTCGAGTCCGCCGCGCTGCCCATGGGCGAGCTCACCCACCTGCTGCGCAGCAAGGCGGTGCTGATGCCCGGTGTCACGGTGACGCTGGTCAACGAAAAAACCAAGGACACGCAAACCTGGCTCTACAAGGGGGGCCTGCGCGACTACCTGCAGCAGACGCTGAACGGCGAGCCCGTGATTCCGCTCTTCGAAGGCGAAGGCTTTGCCAATGCCGCCCACGAAACCTTTGCCGAAGGCGAGGGCGCCAGCTGGTGCGTGGCCTTCACCGAAGATGGCCAGCCGGTGCGCGAGAGCTATGTCAACCTCATCCCCACCAGCGCCGGCGGCACGCACGAACTCGGCCTGCGCGATGGCCTGTTCCAGGCGGTGAAAAGCTTCATCGAGTTCCATGCGCTGCTGCCCAAAGGCGTGAAGCTGCTGCCCGAAGACGTGTTCGCCCGCGCCAGCTACGTGCTGAGCGCCAAGGTGCTCGACCCGCAGTTCCAGGGCCAGATCAAGGAGCGCCTGAACTCGCGCGACGCGGTGCGCCTGGTGGGCAGCTTCGTGCGCCCCGCGCTTGAACTCTGGCTGAACCAGCACGTGGACTACGGCAGGAAGCTGGCCGAACTCGCCATCAAGGCGGCGCAGTTCCGCCAGAAGGCCGGCCAGAAGGTGGAGAAGCGCAAGGGCTCGGGCGTGGCCGTGCTGCCGGGCAAGCTGACCGACTGTGAAAGCCGCGACCTGGCGCACAACGAGGTGTTCCTGGTGGAGGGCGACTCTGCCGGCGGCAGTGCCAAGATGGGACGCGACAAGGAAAGCCAGGCCATCCTGCCGTTGCGCGGCAAGGTGCTGAACACCTGGGAAGTGGAACGCGACCGCCTGTTTGCCAACAACGAGATCCACGACATTTCGGTGGCCATCGGCATCGATCCGCATGGACCGCTGGACACACCCGACATGAGCGGCCTGCGCTACGGCAAGGTTTGCATCCTGAGCGACGCCGACGTGGACGGCTCGCACATCCAGGTGCTGTTGCTCACCCTGTTCTTCCGCCACTTCCCCAAGCTCATCGAAGCCGGTCATGTGTTCGTGGCGCGCCCGCCGCTGTTCCGCGTGGACGTGCCGGCTCGCGGCAAGAAGCCAGCTGCCAAGCAGTACGCCCTGGACGAAGGCGAGCTGCACGCCATCCTCGACAAGGCCGAAAAGGACGGCGTGGCGCGTGAGAAGTGCCAGATCAGCCGCTTCAAGGGCCTGGGCGAAATGAACGCCGAGCAGCTGTGGGACACCACGCTCAACCCCGACACCCGCCGCCTCATGCCCGTCACCCTGGGTTCGATGGACTTCGCCGGCACCGAAGCCCTCATCACCAAGCTCATGGGCAAGGGCGAAGCCGCCTCGCGCCGCGAACTGATGGAGCTGCATGGCGACTCGGTGGAAATTGATGTCTGATCTCCCCGCGCCGCTGCGCTTCCCCTCCAGGGGCGACATCTGAGGCCCGTCCTTCGTTTGTCGAAGGGCGGTTCCGCGATGTTCTGGGCGGCATGCACCCCTCGCGTCGCCGATCTTCGCAAAGCATTCTGACTTCACATGAACGACATCCCTGAACTCGATCTTCCGCCGGCCGATGTGCCCCGCGAAGACAACCTCGCGAACTACGCTCAGCGCGCCTACCTGGAGTACGCGTTGTCGGTCGTCAAAGGCCGCGCCCTGCCCGACGTGTCCGACGGCCAGAAGCCGGTGCAGCGCCGCATCCTCTACGCCATGGACCGCATGGGCCTGGGCTTCTCCGGTCCCAACAACAACACGGCGGCCAAGCCGGTCAAGAGCGCCCGCGTGGTGGGCGACGTGCTGGGCAAGTACCACCCGCACGGCGACAGCGCGGCCTATGACGCGCTGGTGCGCATGGCGCAGGATTTTTCCCAGCGCTACCCGCTGATCGACGGCCAGGGCAACTTCGGCAGCCGCGACGGCGATGGCGCCGCGGCCATGCGCTACACCGAGGCGCGGCTGGCCCGCATCACCGGCCTGCTGCTCGACGAGATCGACCAGGGCACGGTGGACTTTGTGCCGACCTATGACGGCTCGTTCCAGGAACCCAAGCAGCTGCCGGCGCGCCTG
>JAGXRS010000420.1 GCA_018335615.1 Hydrogenophaga sp.
CCGACATGTACGGCCTGCCACCGCAGGACGCGCGCCGCACCCTGGAGCGCGCCCGCGCCCGCCTGGTGCCGGCCCCTGCGCCGGTGGACGCTGGCGCGGACGACTCCGCAGCCGGGACGGCGCCTGATGCGGCACCTGATGTAGCGCCTGACGTGGCACCTCAAGCAGCGCCTGACATGACGCCGGATATGGCGTCTGACGTGGCGCCAGTGGCTGTACATGACAAGGCGTCAGACCTGGCACCTGACGCGGACACCGCGCCTGAGGCGGCCGCCGTCCCGGCACCAACGCCAGCCCCGACATCGGCCGCTGCACCGGCCGCACGACCAGCCGGCGAGCAAGCCTGACCATGGCCGCGCCCGCCGCCAGCGCCGAATCGCCTTACGCGTGGTTCCGGCTGGCGGTGTCGCTCGCGCTCATGACGCTGGGCGGCGTGGGCATGTACTCGGTGACGGTGGTGCTGCCGCGCATCCAGGCCGACTTTGGCGTGGCCCGCGGCGACGCCTCGCTGCCCTACACGCTCACCATGGTGGGCTTCGGCCTGGGCGGCATCCTCATGGGCCGGCTGGCCGACCGCTTCGGCGTGATGGTGCCGGTGCTGGGCGGCGCGGTTGGCCTGGGGCTGGGCTTCATCGCCGCAGGCGCGGCCACCACGCTGTGGCAGTTCAGCCTGGCGCAGGGCCTGCTCATCGGACTGCTGGGCACCTCGGCCACGTTTGCCCCGCTGGTGGCCGACACCTCGCGCTGGTTCACGCACCGCCGAGGCATCGCGCTGGCCATCTGCATGAGCGGCAACTACCTGGCCGGCGCGGTCTGGCCGCCGCTGATCCAGCACGGCATCGACAACGGCGGCTGGCGACTGGCCTACACACGCATCGGCATCTTCTGCCTGCTGGTGATGCTGCCGCTGGCCTGGGTGCTGCGCCGCCGCCCGCCAGAGCAGCCCGCGCCCGAGGTGCTGACAGTGGCGCCCGGGGCCGCTGCACCAGCGGCCGCTCGGCCGCTGGGCCTCTCACCCGGCACGCTGCAGACCCTCCTGTGCGTGGCCGGCGTGTCGTGCTGCGTGGCCATGTCGATGCCGCAGGTGCACATCGTGGCCTATTGCACCGACCTGGGCTTTGGCGCCGCGCGCGGGGCCGAGATGCTCTCGGTGATGCTGGGCATGGGCATCGCCAGCCGGCTCATCTCGGGGTGGATCTCCGACCACATCGGCGGCCTGCGCACCCTGCTGCTGGGCTCGGTGCTGCAGGGCGTGGCGCTGCTGATGTTCCTGCCCTTCGACGGCCTGGTGCCGCTGTACCTCATCTCGGCGATGTTCGGTCTGTTCCAGGGCGGCATCGTGCCGAGCTACGCGCTGATCGTGCGCGAGCATTTCCCCGCCGTGCAGGCCGGCGCCCGCGTGGGCACGGTACTGATGGCCACGCTGTTCGGCATGGCGCTGGGCGGCTGGATGTCGGGCGCGATCTTCGACCTGACCGGCTCCTACCAGGCGGCGTTCCTCAACGGCATCGGCTTCAATCTGCTGAACATCGGCATCGTGCTGTTCCTGCTGAAGCGGGCCCGGGCCAGCGGGCGCGGATTGGGCAGCCGTGGGGCTCAGGGCGCCGGCATGGTGAACACCGTCAGCACGCCGGTGTAGCCGTAGAGGCGGTGGTGGGCGATCTCGCCACCGGCAAAAAACCCCACGAGCGGCACGTCGCCCAGAGCACGCCGCACGATCTGCAACTCGGCACTGGGCGCGCCAAAGTGCGGACCGCCACGGCCCGAACAGCTCACGTACACCGCACCCGCGATGCGCCGCGCCGGATGGGGCGCCGCCTCCAGTTCAGAGGCTGCAAGTTCGTTCGCCATCGGCAGGCTCAACTCCTCGGGCTCCAGCTCCTCGCGCACCTCGGCGCACACGCGCGTGAGGTCGGCGCGGGCCGCCTGCGCGCTGCGCTCGCAGAACGCCAGGCGCGCGCCCACCGGTGCCAGGTCGGCAATGGCGATGCCGCGTCGCCCCGGGTCCAGGCCGATCAGGTGGCGCACCAGCACCTCGGCGCCGAACTGGCCGCGGCGTTGCGGTGCGCCATCGGCCACCGCATCGCTGTCATCGGGCAGCGTCAGGCCCACCAGGGTGGCCCGCAGGCGGGGCATGGCCTGCTCGGGCTGCTCCAGCGAGATGTTCAACTCGCGCAGCAGCACGTCCAGCGCGGGTTCGCCATCCAGCGCCAGCACCAGGTTGCCATCGGCTGCGGTCACGGTGCGCTCGCGGTCGACCGGCTGGGCGCCCTGCGTCACGCGCGAGACGATGCCCACCGCCGGCCCGAAAGCCACGCCGCTCAGTCCTCCATGGAACACGCCGCTGGCCGCCCCCTGGCCATGCAGGTTGCCCGCGCTGCTGAGGGCAAACTGCACGCTGGTGCTGCGGCTGCCCGCCAGCCCGCCGAACACATAACCACTGGACGTCCGCTCGGCCACCTCGGCGATCAGCTCGGCCAGTTCGGGCGTGCCGCCGTCGGCGTGCACCAGGGCGGTGTGGGCCACGAAGCCATCAGACCCGGCGGCCCGCCCGCTGGCCGAGAGCGGTGCCACGCCGCTGAACACGCGGTACTGGTCCGGGCTGAGGTCGCACAGCATCAGGCTCAGGGCCGGTTCGTCGAAGTACTCGACGTTGTTGGCCGATACGCCCACGCCCACGGTGCCGGCCCAGTCCGTCACCTCCGGCAGCTCGGCGCTGAGGTGCTCCAGGATGGCCTGCGCCTCGGTGGCGTAGTGATCGGTGATGTAGAGCAGGGCCAGCGAGGGCGCTGCGGCGTACTCGGGCAGCGCCATCTGGGCGCGCAGCTGCGCGAGCACCAGTGCGGCGGCCATGCGCCATTGCGGGTGGGTGGCGTGGGCGGAGGGAAACAGTTTCATGGGCGATGGACTGCGCCCGGGCGCAGCGGTTCAGCGAACCAGACTCAGCGGCGACCGCTGGCGGGTGCGGCTTTTTTGGCGGGAGGCGACTTCGCTGCCGTTTTTTTGGCAGCGGGCTTCTGGGCAGCAGACGCTCTGGCCTTGGGCACTTTGGCCGCGGACTTCTTGGCGGCGGCCTTACGGGCGGGGGCGCTCGGTGTCGCAGCCTTGGTCGTGGCGGTCCTGGCTGGCTTCATCTGGGTCATCGAACCCATGTCAGGGAACCCGGGCAGCTGGAAGAAGGCGCTGGGCATGGGCCACTCGCCGCCGGCGAGGGCCTGGGGCGCAGCCGGCGCGGTGGCGCGACGGCGTGGCGCGGCTGGCTTGCGGGCCGCGGGTGCCGGTGCGTCCTGCGGCGGCTCGGGTGAAGGGGCCGGGGCTGCAACAGGCGCGGG
>JAGXRS010000421.1 GCA_018335615.1 Hydrogenophaga sp.
GGAGAGGGTGTGAATGCAACGCCAAGCCTCACCCTGGACCCGCCATGAACCCCGCCGACCTGCCCCCCGAACTCGCCACCCCCGCCGAACCCGCCCTGCTGGCCGCCGTGCGCGCCATCGCCCAAGGCCCGCTGGCCGAGCAGGTGGAGGGCATTGACCGCCAGGGCCACTACCCGCGCGCGGTGCTGCAGCAGCTGGCGGCGGCCGGTGCCATGAGCGCGCACCTGGCCGCACCGGCTGGCGTGGGCGACTACGGCCTGGCCATTCGGGCCATGGCCGAGGCCTCGAAGGTGTGCGGCGCCACCGGCTTCATGATGTGGTGCCAGGCGGTGTGCGGGCTGTACCTGGAGCAGTCGGGCAACCCGGCGCTCACCGGCGACGCGCTGATGCAGATCGCCAGCGGTCAGCGGCTGGGCGGCACCGCGCTGTCCAACCCCATGAAGAGCTATGCGCAGATCGAAAGCCTGCTGCTCAAGGCCACGCCGGTGGATGGCGGCTACCTGGTGAACGGCACGCTGCCCTGGGTGAGCAACCTCGGGCCCGACCATTGCTGCGGCGCCATTGCCGCGGTGGAAGCCGACGACCAGAGCCTGGGCAAAGAGCTGATGTTTCTGCTGCGCTGCGACGCGCCCGGCGTGACGATGCGCGACTGCCCCAGCTTCTCGGCCATGGAAGGCACGGGCACCTGGGCGCTGCACCTGAAGGATTATTTTGTGGGCGCGGGCGAGCGGATTGCCGACCCGGCCAAACCCACCATCGCCCGCATCCGCGCGGCCTTCGTCATGCTCCAGTGCGGCATGGCGGTGGGCATCACGCAGGGCGCCATCGACAGCATGTGGGCGGTGGAAGCGCAGCTGGGCCATGTGAACCAGTTTCTGGAAGACCGGCCCGACGCGCTGCAGGCCGAGCTGGACGCGCTCACCGCGCGGGTGATGAAGATGGCCGAGACGCCGTTTGACGGCAGCACCGAGTTTTTCATTGACGTGCTCGACGCCCGCGCCCACGGCGCCGAGCTGTGCCTGCGCGCCGCGCAGTCGGCCCTGATGCACCAGGGCGCGCGCGGCTACCTCATGAGTTCGGACGTGCAGCGCCGCGTGCGCGAATCGCACTTCGTGGCCATCGTCACCCCGGCCATCAAGCACCTGCGCAAAGAGATCGCGCGGCTGTCGGCCGAGGAGATGCCGGCATGAGCGCGCTGTCCCACATCTACGGCGAGGTGCGCGACCTGGCACAGGCCGCGCCCGTGCTGCCCGTGGCCGACCCCGGCCAGCCGTTCCGCCAGTACATCTGCGACGCCTGCGGCTACATCTACGACGAGGCGCTGGGCGACGCCGACAGCGGCCTGGCCGCCGGCACGCGTTTTGAAGACATCCCGGACGACTGGTATTGCCCGCTCTGTGGCGTGACCAAGAGCGACTTCGAGTTGTACGAAGCCCCCAGCATCGACGCCCTGCGCGCCCAGGCCAGCCGCCACGCGCCGGTGTGGAACGCGGCCACGCGCCACCAGGCGGGCGTGGTGATCGTGGGCGGCGGCCGGGCCGGCTGGCAGATGGCCGAGGCGCTGCGTGCGGCCGACGCGGCCCTGCCCATCACGCTCGTGAGCGCCTGCGCCGCCGATGTGTACGACAAGCCCCTGCTGTCGATCGCCATGGCGCGGCAGCTGGACGCCGCCCGGCTGGTGAAGGAAAGCGGCGCAGACGCCGCACGCCGCCTGAACCTGCGCCTGCTGGCGCACACCGACGCCGTGCGCGTCTGCACCGACACGCGCACGCTGCGCACCACGCGCGGCAACCTGCGCTACGACCACCTGGTGCTGGCCCACGGCGCGCAGGCCACGCTGCCCCCGGCCCTGCCCGCCGCGCTGTGCTGGCGCATCAACCACCTGGGCACCTACCAGCGCCTGCGCGCCGCGCTCGGTGAGGCCGGCAAAGACGTGGTGATCGTGGGCGCCGGGCTCATCGGCAGCGAACTCGCCAACGACCTGGCGCTGGGCGGCCACCGCATCACCCTGCTCGACGTGATGACCCAGCCGCTGGCACGCTGGCCCACTGAGCAGGCCGGTGAGCCGCTGCTGGCCGCCTGGCAAGACCTGCCCATCCTGTTCAAGGGCGGCGTGCAGGTGAGCGGCGTGGAACGCGTCGGCGGGCGTTACCGCGTCACCACCGCCTGCGGCCAGCGCTTTGCGGCCGACCAGGTGATCGCCGCCGCCGGCCTTGCCACGCCGCCGCGCCTGGCGCAAAGCGCGGGTTTGGCCTGGGACCAGGGCATTGCCGTGGAGCCCGAGGGCCTGCGCACCAGCGTCGAGCGCATCCACGCGCTGGGTGACTGCATCACCGTCAACGGCCAGGCCAGCCGCTTCATCGAGCCGATTGCGCGGCAGGCCCGCACGATTGCGGCGGCCATCACCGGTGCCACACCCGTGCCTTACGTGGCCAAGCCCACCGTGGTGCGGGTGAAGACGACCACGCATCCGCTGACGCTGCATTGAAAGGGGTGTTGCCTCGCTGAACGGCGTGTCTACGCGCCGGCCCCATCCCAGCCTTCCCCAACGGGGGAAGGGGCGAATGCGGAGAGCCTGCGAGCGCAGTGTCCGTCCCCGTCAGGCTCCTTTTCCCCTGCGGGGAACAGGGCGGATGTGGGCGTCTGCGGGCGAGTGCCTTTTCCCGTGTAGCTCCTTCCTCCTCTGGGGGAAGGCTGGGATGGGGGGCCTTCCCCGGCTGCAGAGGGGGCGCCGGCACTCTCACCGCTCAAGCCACCGGCAACAACCGCAGCACCCCATCTTCCCGCGCCAGGCGGCCGGCCTGCTCCAGTGCGGCGAGTGCGCGGTACAGCGCTTCGTGTGTCACGCCCAGTTCGGCGGCGAGCGACTTCAGGCCGCCCGGCACCGGGTAGCGCCCGCCCTCGCCTTCGGTGGCCAGCAGGTGCAGCACCCGGTCTTGCACGCGGTGCAGCACCAGCCGCTCGCACTGCAAGCGCAGGCGGCGCACTTCGCGGTTGAGCATGCCGATCCAGCGCGACGCAAAGGCCGGGTCGCTGGCCAGCGCAGCGCGCACGGACGCCACCGGCAAGCGGGTGATGTGGGCGTCGGTGAGCACGCGGGCGTCGCAGTGGTAACGCTCGAACTGCAGGCTGGCTTCGCCGATGAAGCCGTGCCGTGTGCGCTGCAACACCACCGTCTCGCCGTGCAGGCCGGGGCGCTCCAGCACCGCTTCGCCGTGTTCCATGAAAAACAGGTGCACCGGGCGGGCGCCGGTGGCAAACAGGCGTGTGCCCCGCACCGCGTCCAAGGCGCTGCACAGCGGGTGCAGCGCGGGTGGCAGCAGCGCGGCCAGGTCGGTCGGCAACACGGGCGCAGCGCCAGCAGGGGCCTCGGTGGCGGGGGCTTTCATATGATTTCGATCATAGGAGCCGTGCCGGCATCTGGTGAATACTGCGCAGCGCCTTGAAGCCCCGATGGGGGCTTTTCGACCTGTCTATGTTTTCACTTGCACCGCTCAGACCACCCACCATGTCCCTGCTTCAGTTTGGCCAGACCCGCCCCGAATTTGCCGTGCCCGTGCTCAACGAACGCGCCGTGCGCGCCAGCGCCGGCCTGTTGTTTGCGGTCGCGCTCATCGCCTTCATGCACGCGTTTCTGCTCGGCAAATTCCAGCCCACGCGGGTGTTTGTGGTGGCCTTCGTGCTGGAATTTGCGCTGCGCCTGTTCGTCAGCCCACAGCTCGCGCCGGTGTACCGGCTGGGGCAGTGGGTGGTGCGCCACCAGCAGCCCGAATGGGTGGGCGCACCGCAAAAGCGCTTTGCCTGGGGCATGGGCCTGGCGCTGGGACTGAGCATGTTCTGGCTGCTGGTGGTGCAGCAAATCATTGGGCCGGTCAACATGCTGGTGTGCGGCCTGT
The DNA here is from genome assembly GCA_018335615.1 of Hydrogenophaga sp. Lineage (GTDB taxonomy): Bacteria > Pseudomonadota > Gammaproteobacteria > Burkholderiales > Burkholderiaceae_C > Hydrogenophaga. The sequence continues at coordinate 3,897 of JAGXRS010000421.1, forward strand.
GCCTGGTGTTCATGTTTTTTGAATCGGCCTTTGGCATCTGCATCGGTTGCAAGGTCTACAACCTGTTCAACAAAGAGCAGGCCCAACTGTGCCCCGGCGGCGTGTGCGAAACCAGCCCTGCCCCCCGCGAACGCGTGCCCGCCCGCACCCGCGCCGCGCAAGCCGCGGTGCTGCTGGGCTTTGCGGGGGCGGTGCTGGGCAGCGCCCGCTGGGTGAGCGACAACGCCGTGCCCACGCCCGCCATGTGGCACCACGCGCCGGCCGGCAGCAGCGCGCCAGCAACCGACGACGCAACAGGTGCCGCAGCGGCCACCGACCCCGCCGAGGTGGCACGCTGCCAGGTGCCCGCATTCGCCAAGGCCATCGGCCATGAGGCGATGTGGAAGCTGCACAACGGGTGTTGAAGGCCGCTTCTCGACGATGTGCTGCTCTCGCCCGAGGCCATTTATCTGGACGACACCCACTGCAACAGGCTGCAGACGATAGCCATCGCAGAGCCTCATGCCGGCTCGGCAGGGGCGCGGCTGCGGGGAACAAACGGGGTGCTGTCTTCACGCGGGTTGAACGAAGCTTCGCTGCAGCAGCGGCCGATCTGACGTCTGCTTCAGCCCGGCAGGCGATCTTCGTCGGCCGGCAACTGGCCGCCCGAGCGGTTCAGGAAGGCCAGCGCGGCCTGAAGGTCTCCGCGCTGAGCGCGTTCGGCAAAGTACTGCGCGGTCTTCATGGCCGAGAGCTTTTCAGCGACGGCGCTCACGATGAACTGATTCAAGGTGGTGCCGTCTTCGCGCGCCACCTGCTCGGCCCCCTGCTTGAGCGACGTGGGCAGACGCAAGGCGTAGTTGCTGGGGGTTCCCATGGTCAAACTCCTTGAAAAAACGGTGCCGGACCCATGACGGAAAGACCAAATGCATGGGCCTGCGGCAAAAAATCGCGCTGATTGAAGGTGATCAAAGTGACGGGTTGACCCAACCCCAAACCATTGACCGCAAGCTCCAGAACCATGTCGCCCTTCGGGTCACGCAACTGCGGTCGCCAGAGGAACTGAATCGTCACGGGTACCACCACGCCAGCCAGCACATCCAGCAGGTTCTGCACGTCACGCAGCTGGGCACCCGCCGCGGCCAGATGCTCTGCCCGAGAGAGCACGTCTTCGTACTCCAGAAACAACGGAACGCTGCACAACACCGTCACCTGCCGCTGCAGCGCCCGCCGCAGCAGTTCGGCTGATGCGCCTGCCGGGCTGCGGACGGCTGCCACCAGCACGTTGGTGTCCAACACATAATTCATATTGCCAGCAATATAGCCTTCACTTGCTTATGCGTCAATGAAACACGCGCCCTCTTGACGCTCTCGATTGGGCACACACCGCCCCGATGCCACCTGTGCAGATGTTGGCGTTCTCTTCGGCTTTGTAGCGGTTGAATCAGGCCGCCCGCACCGCAATCACCTTGCGCCCAGACCCCTCCGCCCGCGCCCGCAGCTGCCCACACCCACCATCCACGTCCTGCCCGGCGGACTGCCGCAGCTTGGTGAGAATGCCGCGCTGGTGCAGGCGGCGGGCGATGGCTGCGGCCTTTTCCCAGCTGGGGCGCTGGTACGGCATGCCTTCCACCGTGTTGTACGGAATCATGTTCAGGATGGCGAACTTGCCGCCGAGCAGGCGCACGATGCCGTCGAGTTCTTCCTCGCTGTCGTTGATGCCGTCGAGCAGCGTCCACTGGTACTGGATGGGGTAGCCGGTGGCACGGGCATAGGCCTCGCCAGCGGCCACCAGTTCTTCCGGTGACAGGCGCGGCGCGCGCGGCAGCAGCTGGGCGCGCAGGTCGGCGCGGGTGGTGTGCAGCGAGAGCGCCAGCGCGGGTTTGACGCGGCCTTGCGGCAGCGCGTCGAACACGCGCGGGTCGCCCACGGTGGAGAACACCAGGTTCTTGTGGCCGATGTTGCCCACGGTGCCCAGCAGGTCGATGGCTTCCAGCACGTTGTCCAGGTTGTGCGCGGGCTCGCCCATGCCCATGAACACCACTTTCTTCACCGGGCGCAGCGTGCGCGCCAGCGCCACCTGTGCAACGATCTCGGCGCTGCCCACCTGGCGGATCAGGCCGGTGGTGCCGGTCATGCAGAAGGTGCAGCCCACGGCGCAGCCGATCTGGCTGGAAACGCACACGCCGTCACGCGGCAGCAGCACGGTCTCGGCCAGCTGGCCGTCGGCCAGCTTCACCAGCAGGCGGGCCGAGCCGTCTTCGCCGGGGTGGGTGGATTCCAGCGTGGCGAGTGCGGCCAGTTCCTGGGCAATGGCGGGCAGCTCGGCCACCAGCGTGGCGGGCAGGAAGTGCTCGACCTGGCGCCGGCCGCTGGTTTGTGGCAGGGCCTGGCTCCACAGGCGCAGGACGCGGAGTTCGTGCTTGGGTCGGGCGCCGAGCGCCCGCAGGCGCTCGCGCAGATCGTGAATGCGCATGCACCGGATTGTCCTTGACGGCCACGCCAGACGCCGCATCGGCGGACAATGAAGCCACCAAGGAGATGTCCCCATGAAGTCCGTGTCATTCATCCAGCGCAACACGCAGGGCCACTGGGTCGGCGACGGCTTTCCGGTGCGCACGCTGTTTTCGTACAACGACGACCCCGCCGCGTTCTCGCCGTTTTTGATGCTCGACTACGGTGGCCCGTTCGTGTTCGACGCGACACCGAAGCGCCGCGGCGTGGGCGCGCACCCGCACCGCGGTTTCGAGACCGTGACCATCGTCTACGACGGCGAGGTCTCGCACCGCGATTCCACCGGCGCGGGCGGCACCATCGGCCCGGGCGACGTGCAGTGGATGACCGCCGCCTCGGGCATCGTGCACGAGGAGTTCCACAGCGAGGCTTTTGCCCGCAGCGGCGGCGCCTTCCGCATGGTGCAGCTGTGGGTGAACCTGCCGGTGCGCGACAAGACGGCGCCGCCCGGCTACCAGGGCATCACCGCCGCGCAGACGCCCGTCGTGGAACTGCCCGGCGGTGCGGGCACGGTGCGCCTGATCGCGGGCGAATTCGAGGGCGCGAAAGGCCCGGCCCGTACCTTCACGCCCATGCAGGTGTGGGACGTGCAGCTGAAGGCCGGCCACACCGTGACGCTGCCAGCGCCCGAAGGGCACACCACCGTGCCGCTGGTCTACCAGGGCCGCGTGAAAACGGCCGACGGCCAGGAGGCGGGCGACGCGGAAATGATCGTGTTCGAGCGAGCGGGCGACGGCGTGCAGCTCACCGCGCTGGCCGACACCACGCTGCTGTGGCTGTGCGGTGAACCCATTGACGAGCCGGTGGTGGGCTACGGCCCGTTCGTGATGAACACCGAGCAGGAAATCCGCCAGGCCTTCGTGGATTTCCAGAGCGGGCGGATGGGCGTACTGTGATGCCCTGACCGGCACCGTTCGGGCCAAGCCTTTGACATGCCCAGGACAGGCTGTGTCGAAGCCCTCCGCTTCCGATCATCCTGCGCTTGTCGAAAGACAAGCCCAGGGCGAACGGTTTTCATTGCACGCATCCGGACATTCAAGGAGCCTGACATGCTGGACATGGTGATCAACGCCCGCGCCGCCGACCTGGGCCACGGCCTGCAGGTGCGCCGTGTGCTGCCCTTTGCGAAGCGCCGCCAGGTCGGCCCCTTCGTGTTCCTGGACCACGCTGGCCCGGTGCCGCTGCCGGCCGAGTACAGCCGCGCGGCCGACGTGCGCCCGCACCCGCACATCGGCCTGTCCACCGTGAGCTATTTGCTCAGCGGGCAGATCACGCACCGCGACAGCCTGGGCACCGTGCAGATCATCCGGCCCGGCGAGGTGAACTGGATGACGGCCGGGCGCGGCATCAGCCACAGCGAGCGCTTCACCTACCCCGACTCCTACGCGGGCGGCGGGCTGGAACTGATGCAGCTCTGGGTGGCCCTGCCCGAGGCGGACGAGACCTGCGAGCCAGCCTTCACCCACACGCCCGCCGAGGCCCTGCCGGTGATCGAAGCCAACGGCGTGTGGATGCGCCTGGTGGCGGGCAGCGCCTACGGCAAGCGCAGCCCCGTGCGCACGCATTCGCCGCTGTTCTTCCTGCACACCGAGTGGCAGGCCGGAGCGCAGCACACCCTGCCGGGCGGCCACTCAGAACAGGCGGTGTACGTGGCCAAGGGCGAGATCGAACACAGCGGCACGGTGTACCAGCCGGGCCAGCTGCTGGTGTTCGGCGACGACGCGGACGCGGTGATCACGGCCCGCACACCGGCCACGCTCATGCTCTTCGGCGGCGAGCCGCTGGGCGAGCGACACATTTTCTGGAACTTCGTGTCCTCCAGCCAGGAGCGCATCGAACAGGCCAAGGCCGACTGGGCCGCCGGGCGTTTTGCGCTGCCGCCGGATGACCAGGACGAGTGGATTCCGCTGCCGGGGTGACTTGTTGCTGACGCCTCCGCAGAGCCTGTCAAACGCCATCAAACGCCATCAAACGCCCAGGTAACGCCCCGGCCGGTGGTTGAGCGTGAGGATGGCGCCCACGGCCACCGCACCCAGCACCGACTGCAGCACCCGCTCGGGCGGCACCACGGCGAACGCGGCCAGCACCACCAGCACGTCCACCGCCATCTGCACATGGCCGGCGCGCACGCCGCGCGTCTGCTGCAGCCACTGGGCGACGATGTTCACGCCGCCCACGCTGGCCTGGTGGCGCAGCAGGGCCAGCAGGCCGAAGCCGATGAGGAAGCCGCCCAGCACCGACGCCACCCAGGCGTTGAGCAACTCGAAGCGCACCACCTGCGGCGCCAGCGCGGTGCACAGCGACACCAGCGTCACCGCCACCAGGCTCTTGAGCGTGAAAGCCGTGCCCAGGCGCCGCCACGACAGCCAGAAGAACGGCAGGCTGAACGCAAAGAAGCACAGTGCCAGGCTCCAGCCCGTGGCGTAGCTCACCAGGAAGGCGAGGCCGGCCACGCCGCCGGTGAGCAGGCCGGCGTGGGCAAACATGGTGAGCCCCAGCGCCACGAACAGCGAACCGGCCAGCAGCGCGTGCCCGTCGTCGAGCCAGGAATGGGAAAGTCGGGCCAGGGCCGAGGGAGTGGACAGGGACATGCCCACCGCACAAGCACATCGCGTGCCGTGCGGCGGCGCGCTACAGCCCCAGCGCGCTCAGGCCCGGGTGCTCGGCCGGGCGCGGGCCCAGCGGCCAGTGGAACAGGCGTTCGCTGGCGTGGATGGGCCGGTCGTTGATGCTGGCGTGGCGCTGCGCCATGTAGCCCGCGTCGTTGAACTGCCAGTTCTCGTTGCCGAAGGAGCGGAACCACTGGCCCGAATCGTCGTGCCACTCGTAGACGAAGCGCACGGCGATGCGGTGCGTGTCGAAGGCCCACAGTTCCTTGATGAGCCGGTAGTCCAGCTCGCGCGCCCACTTGCGCACCAGGAACGCGTGCACCTCGGAGCGCCCGCGCGGAAACTCCGCCCGGTTGCGCCAGCGCGTGTCGTCGGTGTAGACCTTGACCACCCGGTCAGGGTCGCGTGTGTTCCAGGCGTCCTCCGCCATGCGCACCTTTTGCGCGGCGGTCTCGGCGGTGAAGGGCGGCAGCGGTGGCCGAGGTTCCATGACGTGATCCACTTTCCTGGAGGTTGAAGCGTGAAATTGAAATGGCGTCAGCCCCGCTCAGGCCCCGACCCGGATCGGGAACGATCGCAGGTAGTCGTCCGGCCGGGTGGCATCGAAGGGCTTGCCCATGATGCGGTGGGGGCGCATCGTGCCCTCGGGCGCGCGCCAGCCGGCCTGCGCCATCTGCTTCTTGGCGTCGGTCAGCAGGAACACCTGGTCGGCGATCTGCTGGAAGTTGACGTCGCTCTTGAGGTAGCCCCAGCGCTTCATCTGCGTGAGCATCCAGATGGCCTGGCTGTGCCAGGGCACCGGGTCGAACAGGATGCGGTCGGGCACGTCGTGGCGGTTGCCCAGGCCATCGTCGTACTGGCCGGTCATCACCTGCATCAGCAACTCGGGTGGCTGGTTGAGGTATTGCGGTTGCGCAATGGCCTGCACCATCTGCTCGCGCGAGCTGGGCATGCTGGCCAGCACCGACGCGCTGATGATGGCCCGGTACAGCGCCGAGAACGTGTCGGGATACTGCTGGATGAAGGCCGCCGACACGCCAAACGCACAGCAGGGGTGCCCGTCCCAGATGGCCCGGGTGAGCAGGTGGATGAAGCCCACGCCCTCGAACACCGCGCGCTGGTTGAAGGGCTCGGCCACGATGAAGCCGTCAATGGCCTGCGACTTGAGCTGGGCCAGCATGTCGGGGGGCGCCATCACCTGCAGCGTCACGTCCTTGTCGGGGTTGAGCCCGTGCTCCGCGAGGTAATAGCGCAGCAGGTAGTTGTGCATCGAGTGCTCGAAGGGGATGCCGAAGCGCATGCCCTTCCAGTTTTTCGGGTCGCGGTTGTCCTTGTGTTTCTGGTGCAGGGTGATGGCGTTGCCGTTGGTGTTCTGGATGGAGGCCACATGCATCGGCTGCGCGGGCGAGCCCAGCCCCAGCGACATGGCCAGGGGCATGGGCGACAGAAAATGCGTCGCGTCCAGCTCGCCCTTGAGCATGCGATCACGGATCGGTCCCCAGCCCGGGATCTTGACCAGCTGCACATTCAGCCCCCGCCGCTGGTAGAGCCCCATCGGCTCGGCACCGATCAGCGGCGTGGCACAGGTGATGGGCAGGAACCCCAGTTTCAGGTCCTTCTTCTCCGGCGGGCGCTGGTCCTGCGCCATGGCCTGCAAACCGACCAGTGCGCCGGCGGGCAGCACCGCCGCCACCGCCGCGCGCAAGCTGGCCGCGCCCACGGTCTGCAACAGCTGGCGCCGCAGGGCCGACGACGGAAACAGCGCCTTCAGGAGCGCCGCTTCCTGCGTCTGCTGGATGTGCGCTTCCACGCTGGCCCCGCCTGCCGCCGTGGGGCTGCAGGCCCCGGCGGATGGATGGGGCTGGGCACAGGCGCACGACCAGGTTTCTGGTGCGCGAGCGCGCACCCGGTCGGACAACAAACGTCGAAACATGGGACCTCCGCCAGCGCCGCTCAGTACTGCTTGTAGGGCAGGAACTTGCCCGACATGACGATGTTCACGCGGTCGCCGTTCGGGTCGGGCTGGCGCTGCAGGTCCATCTTGAAGTCGATCGCGCTCATGATGCCGTCGCCGAACTCTTCGTGGATCAGTTCCTTGAAGGTGGTGCCGTACACGCTCACGAGTTCGTAGAAGCGGTAGATCAGCGGGTCGGTGGGCACGCTGGTGGGCAGCGAGCCCTTGTAGGGCACGACCATCAGCCACTTCTGCTCTTCCGCGCTCAGGCCGAAGATCTCGCCCAGCACGCTGGCCTGTGCCGGCGTGGCCGTCATCTGGCCCAGGCACAGCGCCGTGGTCCATTCCTTGGACTGGCCCACGGCGGTGGCCACGTCGGCCCAGCTCAGGCCTTTGGTGACCTTGGTGTTGATGATTTTTTCGGTGACGTCGAGTCGGCTCATGGTGTTGCCTCTTGGTGTGGGTGAAGAAAAGGAAAAATCGAGAAGAAGTGGCGCAACAGCGCCGCAGAACGGCCCTTCGACAGGCTCAGGGCAAACGGCCGGCAGGCCGTACCGGGTCAGTGTGCCTTCGCGCGGCTGACCAGGAAATCGACGATGTGGTTGCGCAGCTCGTAATAGCCGTCCAGGTGGTGCAGCTGTGCCCGCGTGCGGCCGCGTGGCAGCGGGTTGACCACCACCTCGGCCATGCCGCCGGGCTTGTAGCCGCTGTCGGTTTCCTGGCCGTTGCTCATGAGCAGAATGCGGTCGGCCAGCAGGATGGCCTCGTCCACGTCGTGGGTGATCATGAAGACGGTCTGTTGGGTCTCGCGCACGATGCCCATCAGCTCGTCCTGGATGGTGCCGCGCGTGAGCGCGTCGAGCGCGCCAAACGGCTCGTCCAGCAGCAGCATCTTGGGGCTGATGGCAAAGGCCCGCGCGATGCCCACGCGCTGCTTCATGCCGCCCGAGAGCTGGCTGGGTTTCTTGTCGATGGCGGGACTCAGGCCCACCATGGCGACGTGCTTTTCCACCTGCTGGTCGATCTCGGCGCGGCCCCAGTCGGGCCAGCGCGACTTGACGGCAAACGCGATGTTCTGGCGCACGGTGAGCCAGGGCATGAGCGCGTGGCTCTGGAACACCACGCCACGCTCCAGGCTGGGGCCGCTGATCTCGCGGCCGTCCATGAAGCAGTGGCCGCTGCTGGCGGTGTCCAGCCCCGCGAGCACGTTCAGGATGGTGGTCTTGCCGCAGCCGCTGTGGCCGATGATGCAGACGAACTCGCCCTTGTCGAGGGTGAAGGACACGTCGGCGAACACGGGCTTGTCGGCCTGGTAGGCCTTGGCCAGGTGCTCGACTTTCAGGAAACCGGACATCGGGGAAACCTTCGGGTTGGGGGAAGCGGCCGGGGCCGGGGCAGGCACGGCGCGGGCAGCGCTTTCGCGCACGGCGGATTCATTCCACATAGGTCACCGCCTTCTGCAGTTGCGCGAACATCAGGTCGAGCAGCATGCCGACCACGCCGATGAGCAACACCGCGAAGATCACGTTGGTCAGCGACAGGTTGTTCCACTCGTTCCACACGAAGTAGCCCACCCCGGTGCCACCCACCAGCATCTCGGCCGCCACGATCACCAGCCAGGCAATGCCCATGCTGATGCGCATGCCGGTGAGGATGGTGGGTGCGGCCGCTGGCAGGATGACCTGGAAGGCCTTGCGGATGGGGTTCACCTCCAGCGTGCTCGCCACGTTGAGCCACTCGCGCTTGACGGCGGAGACACCGAACGCGGTGTTGATCAGCATCGGCCACACCGAGCAGATGAAGATGACGAAGATGCCGCTCACGTCCGAGTCTTTCAGCGCGTAGAGCGCCAGCGGCATCCAGGCCAGCGGACTGATGGGTTTGAGCACCTGCACGAAGGGGTCGAGCGCCTTGCGCATCAGGGGCGACATGCCGATGAGGAAGCCCAGCGGGATCGCCACCACCATGGCCAGCAGGTAACCCGCCGCCACGCGCGCCAGCGAATGCCCGAGCTGGATGCCGATGCCCTTGTCGTTCGGTCCGTTGTCGTAGAACGGGTCCGACAGGTGCCCCCAGCTCGCCTGCGCCACCGCCAGCGGCCCCGGCACGCCAGCGCTTTTGGCGGCCCCCGGGTCCTGGCCCATCATCTGCAGGTATTCGATCTCGTCGGCGCTCAGGCCGGCCGACGACCCCCCCACGGACGGACCGCTGGTGGCCAGCGACCAGATGCCGAGAAAGCACACCAGCAGCAGCAGCGAAACCACCGCTGCGCGTGCGTTGAGGCTGATGCTTTTCATGTCAGGCCTTCGCAATGGCGAAGCTCTTGGCGTAGGCCGCGGCCTTGGCCGGGTCGAACTCCTTGCCCATGATCTTGTGCTTGACGTAGGCGGGGCCGGCGGTGAACTCGTGGCCCAGGTCCTTCATGTGCCGGCGCGCGTCGGTGATCAGGAACACCTTCTCGGCAATGGCCTTGTAGTCCACGTCGCCCTTCACATAGCCCCAGCGCTGCATCTGCGTGAGCATCCACACGGCCATGCTCTGCCAGGGCATGGGGTCGAAGTCGGCGCGGTCGGGCACCCGCTGGATCTTGCCCAGGCCGTCGGCGTAGGTGCCGGTGAGCACCTGGCGCACCACGATCTCGGGCTGGTTCAGGTACTGCGACGGCGAGATGACCTTGGCGATGAGTTCGCGGTTTTTCGGCTGGCGCGCCATGGCCGCGGCGGTGAGCACGGCGCGGTACAGCGCGGCAAAGGTGTTGGGGTTCTGCTGGATGAACTCGGTGGTGGTGCCGAAGGCGCAGCAGGGGTGGCCGTGCCACAGGTCTTTGGTGAGGGTGTGCAGGTAGCCCACTTCCTCGTACACCGCGCGCTGGTTGAACGGATCGGGGCCGAGGAAGCCGTCGATGTTGCCGGCGCGCAGGTTGGCCACCATCTCGGGCGGCGCGATCACGCGCAGCTGCACGTCGGTGTCGGGGTTGATGCCGTGTTCGGCCAGGAAGTAGCGCAGCAGGAAGTTGTGCATCGAGTAGTCGAACGGAATGCCGAACTTCATGCCCTTCCAGTTCTTCGGGTCGCGGTTGTCCTTGTGGCGGATCGACATCGTGATGGCCTGGCCATTGATGTTCTGGATCGTCGCGACGTTGGTGGGCACGGCGTTGGAGCCCAGGCCCATGCTCATGGCCAGCGGCATGGGGCTGAGGAAGTGCGAGGCGTCGTATTCCTTGTTGATGACCTTGTCGCGCACCAGCGCCCAGCCGGCGGTTTTGGTGACCTCGACATTGAGTCCTTCCTTCTGGTAGAAGCCCAGCGGGTGCGCCATGATCAGCGGCGTGGCGCAGGTGATCGGAATGAAACCGATCTTCAGGTTGGTCTTCTCCAGGCGGCCCTTGTCCTGCGCCATGGCCTGCAGGCTGGCCACCGGCAGCACGCTGGCAATGGCCGCCATGGCGGTCCCCTTGCCCACCGCGCGCAGGAAGCGGCGGCGCTCCTCGTCTTGCGGAAACAGCGCCTTCACCAGCGTGGCTTCAATGAACGCGTTGCTGTAGGCCTCGAACTCGGCGGTCTCGCTGCGGCGGCGCAATTCGATGGCCGCGCTGTCGGCCGCCACCTCGGCGTGGTGGTCGGCGATCGTGTGGTCGCGTCCACAACTGCACTTCATCATCAGGGGACGGTCGGCGTTGTAGGGGTCGAAGAATTCGGACATGGCGCACCTCGTGAGTTGAAGACAGGCTGTGCATTGCAAGCACCGGGCCAACTGGCGTGCCAGCCGGGGCCGGGGCCACCCCATCTCGACAATTCACCAACGCTGGACCGACGCCCTGTAGGGCTGGCCCTACAAACCGGCGCTCCCGACGCCCGTTTCAGGCTTCTGGGCGCGTGCGGGCGTGGCGTTCGGCGTACAGCGCCAGCTCCACGTCGTTCTTGGCGCCGGTCTTTTCCAGGATGCGCGAGCGGTAGGTGCTCACCGTGTTGGGCGCCAGGCCCAGCTGTGCACCAATTTCGCTCACGGTCTGCCCCTGCGTGAGCAGGCGGTAGACCTGGTGCTCGCGGTGCGACAGCGCTTCGGGCCCGGCCTGTGCACTGCTCTGGCCCACGGCGGAGGCCAGCGCCTCGGCCGTGGCGGGCGTGACGAACACGCCGCCGCCGGCCACCTTGCGCACGGCGGCGAGCATGTCGTCGGGGTCGGCGCTCTTGTTCAGGTAGCCGCTGGCACCGAGCTTGATGCAGCGCACCGCATACTGCTTCTCGGGGTAGGTGCTGAGCATGAGCACCGGCAGGCGCGGGTGCTCTTTCTTGAGGGCCTGCAGCACGTCCAGCCCGTCCAGCCCCGGCAGGGCAATGTCGAGCAGCACCACGTCCAGCCCCGTGCGCCCTTGGAGCGCCTGCACGCGCTCCAGCACCTCGGGGCCGGTGGTGGCCTCGGCCACCACGACCACATCGGGCGCGTCGGCCAGCACCTGCTTGAGCCCTTCGCGCACGATGCGGTGGTCGTCGCCGATGAGCACGCGGATCGTGCCGCTGCCCGGGCCGACGCCGGTGGTGGTGGTCATGCGTCCACACTCCGCCGCTGGTGCGGCTCGC
>JAGXRS010000422.1 GCA_018335615.1 Hydrogenophaga sp.
GGGCGCGGGTCGCCGTCTCCTGCACCAGGGCCAGCCACAGCCGCAGGGCGCGCCCGTCTTCGGCCCGCACCTTGCGGCCCAGCAGGTCCTGCGCCTGGATGCCGTGCGTGCCTTCGTGGATCATGTTCAGGCGGTTGTCGCGCCAGTGCTGCTCGACCGCAAAGTCCCGCGTGTAGCCGTAGCCGCCGTGCACCTGGATCGCCAGGCTGTTGGCCTCCAGGCACCATTCGCTGGGCCAGCTCTTGGCCACGGGCGTGAGCAGCTCCAGCAGGGTGGCCGCATCGGCGGCGCTGGCGGCCTCGCCCGTGGCTTTCTCATCGACCAGCCGCGCGCAGTACAGGCCCAGCGCCAGCCCGCCTTCGGCATAGGCCTTCTGGGCCAGCAGCATGCGCCGCACATCCGGGTGTTCGATGATGGCGCGCTGCGGCACGCCCGGGTCCTTGCCGGCCGGCCCATTGGGGCGCCCCTGCGGACGCTGGCGGGCATAGTCGAGCGCGGCTTCGTAGCCGGCGTAGCCCAGCATGGTGGCCCCCAGCCCGACCTGGATGCGGGCCTCGTTCATCATGTGGAACATGCACCGCAGGCCGTCGCCCGGCGCCCCGACGCGGTAGCCGATGGCGCCGGCCTGGCCGCGCACCGGGTAACGTCCTTCGCCAAAGTTCAGCAGCGTGTTGACGGTGCCCCGGTAGCCCAGCTTGTGGTTGAGCCCCGCCAGCGACACGTCGTTGCGCTGCTCGCTCAGGCGGCCGTCGGCCTCGACCAGCCGGCGCGGCACGATGAACAGCGAGAGGCCCTTGACGCCGGGCGGCAGCTGGCCGTCGGGCCCGGGAATCTTGGCCAACACGAGGTGGACGATGTTCTCGGCCATCTCGTGCTCGCCACCGGAGATCCACATCTTGTGGCCGGTGAGGCGGTAGCGCGGCCCCAGCGGGTCGTGCTCGGCGCCCTCGCCGTCCGGCACGGCGCGGGTGAGGATGTCGCCCAGGCTGGAGCCGGCCTGGGGCTCGCTCAGGCACATGGTGCCGGTGTAGCGGCCGTCCAGCTCGGGCAGGGCGAAGGCCCTGCGCTGCGCTGGCGTGCCGTGCGCCATGAGCAGGTTGGCATTGGCCGTGGTGAGCATGGCGTAGGCATCGATGCCGATGCTGGCTTTCATGAAGAAGGTGCGCGAGGCCGCCTCCACCACATACGGCAGCTGCATGCCCCCGACCTCGGCGTCCTGGCCCGCCGCCCGCAGGCCCGCCTCGGCGTGCGCGCGCACCGCCTCGGCCGTCTGCGGCGGCAGGGTGACGCGCTCGCCGTCGAAGCGCGGCTCCTCGGTATCGACCCGGCGGTTGTGCGGCGCGAACTTGTCCTGGGCCAGCCGCTCGCTGAGGTCCAGCACCGCGGCAAAGGTATCGGCCGAGTGGTCGGCAAAGCGGGCGCGCGCGGTCAGCTCGGGGGCGCGCAACCAGTCCAGCAGCAGGAAGTCGAGGGTGGTGCGAAAGGTCATGGTGTCGTCGAAGGGCCTGGGGCGGCCCGTTTCCATCATCGTCCGGCGATTGTTCAGGACGCCGGCCCACCCGTCTTGCGCGCAGTGGCTGACACAGTGGCCACGGCCGGATCGGCGCCGGCCTGCAACGCGCCCAGCAGGCGCGTCACGTCGACATGGCGCGCCGCCCGCACGGGCTCGTGCAGTTCCCCGGGCGGAATGGCGCCCACACAGGGAATGCCGGCCACACAGGCCAGCGGCTGTCGGGCGCACTGCACCCAGGCCGCCACCCGCAAGCGGCGCGCCCGCAGGCGCGAGACGAGCTGGCAGGCCTGCTGCAGGCCTTCGTCGCCGTCTTCGCCATCTGCGCACGCGATCACCACGGGCAGGCCCAGCGCCTGTGCCACGTCGCCCATGTTCGGCGCCGGCGTGCCGTCCGGATCGCCCAGCGCATCCACCACGACGATGTCCACCCAGATCGCCAGCACGGCATGGCTGTCGACCACGGCTTCCACATCCACCGCACCGGCGGACGCGTCGTGCGGCTCGGGCAGCGCCGTGGTGCACAGCGCCGACCCCGGGAAGGCATACGAACTGGCGCCCTGCAGCTGCGCCACCCGCTCGCTGCGCCAGCGGCCGTGGCGCCACTGCGCATCGGCGGCCAGGGGCAGCAGGCCGGTGGTGCGGTAGCCCCGGGCGCGCAGGGACTCCATCAGGGCGAGCGAGGCCCAGTGCACCGCGTCCCCGAAACCGAGCACGCAGAAGGAGACGGGGGCAGCCCCGTCGGCGGGGCCCGGCCATCGGGCAGACGTCTTGACCAAATCGGGGTTCCGGGACGAGAGGTGAAAGAGCGCCGCCAGACGACGGCCAGGCCAGTGTGGTGGCGGCCCGGGCCTGCGGTCTTGTGCCAACTGGTCAACCCGGTTCAGCGTCGGCATGTGCGCCACACCCCGCAGCCAGCCACTTGCCGCAAGCCCTGGCGCGCCCCCGCTGCTACGCTGCCATGGCATTGCATTCACCGGAGACCGGCATGGCACTTCAAGACAACACCGTCCGCATCGGCGGCGCCTCGGGCTTCTGGGGCGACAGCATGCTGGGCGCCCCGCAGCTCGTCCAGTCCGGGCAGATCGACTACCTGGTGTTCGACTACCTGGCCGAAACCACCATGGCCATCCTGGCCGCGGCGCGCAGCAAGAAACCCGAGCTGGGCTACGCCACCGACTTCGTGGACATCGCCATGAAGTCGGTGCTGCCCGAGGTGATGCGCCGGGGCATCAAGGTGGTGGCCAATGCCGGGGGCATCAACCCGCAGGGCTGTGCCGATGCGCTCAAGGCCCTGGCCGAGGGCATGGGGCTGGCGCCGCGCATTGCCGTGGTGCTCGGCGACGACATCAGCGCGCAGATGCCCCGCCTGCGCGAACAGGGCACGCGCGACATGTTCACCGGCGACGCGCTGCCCGAGAAGATCATCAGCGCCAACGCCTACCTGGGCGCCTTCCCGGTGGCCCAGGCGCTGGCCCTGGGCGCCGACATCGTCATCACCGGGCGCGGCGTGGACAGCGCTGCCACGCTGGGGCCGCTGATCCACGCATTCGGCTGGACCCCGGACGACCTGGACCGGCTGGCCGGCGGCAGCCTGGCGGGCCACATCATCGAGTGCGGCTGCCAGGCCACCGGCGGCCTGCACACCGACTGGGAGCGGGTGGAGGACTGGCCCCACATCGGCTACCCCATCATCGAGTGCCGCGCCGACGGCAGCTTCGACCTCACCAAGCCGGCCGGCACCGGCGGCCTCATCGCGCGCGCGGCCGTGGCCGAGCAGCTGCTCTACGAGATCGGCGACCCGGGCGCCTACCTGCTGCCCGACGTGACCTGCGATTTCCGCTCGGTGGTGATCGAGCAAGTGGCGAGCGATCGCGTGCGCGTGAGCGGTGCGCGGGGACGGGCGCCCACGGATAGCTACAAGGTCTCGGCCACGCAGCTCGACGGTTACCGCTGCGCCGGCAGCATGGTCATCATCGGCATCGACGCCGCGGCCAAGGCCCGGCGCACCGGCGAGGCGGTGATTGCCCGCACGCGCCACATCCTCCAGTCGCTGGGCATGCCCGACTACACCAGCGCCCACGTCGCCCTGCTGGGCGCGGAAACGCTGTATGGCCCGCACGCCCGCACCAGCGCCTCGCGCGAGGTGATGGTGCGCATCTCGGTCACCCACCCGATGAAGCAGGCGCTGGAGATCTTCGCCCGCGAGATCGTGCCGTCGGGCACGTCCTGGTCGCCGGGCACCACCGGGCCCAGCAGCGGACGGCCCAGCGCGTCGCCCAACATCAAGCCGCTGTCGCTGCTGGTGAAGAAGAGCGAGGTGTCGGTGAGCGTCGTCATCGATGGCCAGCGCCACCCCAGCGTCATCGCCCCGGGCACCGGCCCGGCCGAATCGCCGGCGCCGCTGGCCCCGGCCGCGTGGGACGACCCGGCCGAGGCGCAGGTCGAGGTGCCGCTGGTGCGCCTGGCCTGGGCCCGCAGCGGCGACAAGGGCGACATCTCCAACATCGGCGTCATCGCGCGCGACCCGGCCTGGATGCCGCTGATCTGGGCGCGCCTGACGCCCGAGGTGGTGAAGGCCTACTTCGCCCACCTCGTCCAGGGCGAGGTGCAGCGCTTCTACCTGCCCGGCATCCACGCCCTGAACATCACCATGAACGCCGCGCTGGACGGCGGCGGCCCGGCCTCCAGCCGCATGGACCCGCTGGGCAAGGGCATGGGGCAGATGCTGCTGGACCTGCCGGTGAAGGTACCGGCGGCGCTGGCGAGGCAGCTGGGCTGATCAGCCGAACAGCTTGTTCGCCGTCTGCGCCACCAGCTGCCCCTGGTGGCGCGCGCCCTCCAGTTCGATGGCGCTGGGCTGGCGCTGACCCTGGCCGCCGGCGATGGTGGTGGCGCCGTAGGGGCTGCCACCCACGATCTCGTCCAGCGTCATCTGCCCGGCGTGGCTGTAGGGCAGGCCCACGATCACCATGCCGAAGTGCAGCAGGTTGGTGATCACCGAGAACAGCGTGACCTCCTGGCCGCCGTGCTGCGTCGCGGTGGAGGTGAAGGCAGCACCCACCTTGCCGTGGAGCGCGCCCTTGGCCCACAGACCGCCCGCCTGGTCCAGAAAGGCCGCCATCTGCGCGGGCATGCGGCCAAAGCGCGTGGGGCAGCCCACCACGATGGCGTCGTAGTGCACCAGCTCGTCGATGGTGGCCACAGGGGCGGCCTGGTCGAGCTTGAAGTGCGCGTGGCGGGCGATCTCCTCGGGCACGGTTTCGGGCACGCGTTTCACGTCCACCGTGGCACCCGCCGAGCGGGCGCCTTCGGCCATGGCGTGCGCCATGGTCTCGATGTGGCCATAAGTGGAGTAGTAAAGAACCAGAACGTTGGACATGCTTGCTCCTGAAGGGTGGATGGGCCCCGCCAGCGCGCCCGGCGGGTGCTGGGCACACCATGCACCGGTGGGCAGGACACGTCAACGGGCGGCGGTCGGGCGGGGTGTTCTAGACCTGATCCACGGCGCGCGGCACCGGTGCCACC
>JAGXRS010000423.1 GCA_018335615.1 Hydrogenophaga sp.
CCGCGCCTCTTCGGCGTGCGCCCCGACGGCAAGCCGGTGGACGTGGCCGGCATGAGCGAGGGCTCGCGCGACCAGCTCTACCTGGCGCTGCGCCTGGCGGCGCTGGAGCTGCAGATCGACCAGGGCCGCGCCCTGCCGCTGATCGCCGACGACCTGTTCATCAACTTTGACGACCGGCGCACCGCCGCCGGCCTGCAGGTGCTGGGCGAACTCTCGCGCCGCATGCAGGTGGTCTTCCTCACCCACCACGAGCACCTGGTGCCGCTGGCGCGCGAGGTGCTGGGCGCGGAACTCAACGTCGTCACGCTGTAGTCAGCGCGGGCCCCGGCGCGGCCTCAACCCCCGCGTTTGCCGCGCAGGAGCTGGTCGAGCGTGTCCGGGTTGATGGGTTTGGTCAGGTGGTGGTCGAAGCCGCTGCTCAGCGCCACCGCCCGGTCTTTCTCCTGGCCCCAGCCGGTCACGGCGACCAGCAGCATGTGCTGGCCCCAGGCTTCGCGGCGGATGCGCTCGGCCACCTCATAGCCCGTGAAGCCGGGCATGCCGATGTCGAGCACGCAGGCGTCGGGTCGCTGTTCGGCGGCCAGCTGCAGCGCCTGCTCGCCGCTGTAGGCCACCGCCACCTGGTGACCCGACAGCGAGAGGAAGGTGGCGAGCGTGTCGGCGCCGTCGCGGTTGTCGTCGGCCACCAGCACGCGCCGGTGGCGGGCGTGCACGTCGGGCGCCGGCAGCGCCGCCGCGGGTGGTGCGCTGGCCGGCCGCGGTGCCTGGCGGGGCAGTTTCACCACGAATTCGCTGCCCAGTCCTTCGCCGGGGCTGTGCGCCTCGATGTGGCCGCCGTGCAGTTCCACCAGGCCCTTGACCAGCGCCAGCCCGATGCCCAGCCCGCCGTCGGCGCGCGAGGTGTCGGTGTCGCAGCGCGAGAACATGCCGAAGATGTCGTGCAGGCGCGCGGGCGCAATGCCCATGCCGTTGTCGCGCACGCTGAACACGAACCACGTGTCTTCGAGCCGGCCGCTCACCTCGATCAGCCCCTCGTCGGGCGTGAACTTCACCGCGTTGGTGAGCAGGTTGCTGAGGATCTGCGTCAGGCGCACCGGGTCCGCTTCCAGTCGTTCCGGCATGTCGAACGGGTGGATGCGCAGGGTGTGGCGCCTGCTGTCCAGGCGGGGTTGTATCGCCTCCACCGCCGCGCTCAGCGCCGTGTCCCAGCGCACGTATTCCTTCTTCAGCGGGAAGGCATTGCGCGAGATGCGCGAGAGGTCGAACAGGTCGTCCAGCAGCGAGCTCATGTGCGTGACCTGCCGCGCGATCACCGCGCGCAGTTCCTGCACCTTCTGCGGCGCCAGGTCGGGCGACTCCAGCAGGTGGGCCGCGGTGCGGATCGGGGCCAGCGGGTTGCGCAGCTCGTGCGAGAGCGTGGCGATGAACGCGTCCTTGCGCACGTCGGCCTCGCGCAGGCTGGTCTCGGCCTGCACGATGCTGGTGACGTCGATGAAGGTGACGAGCGCACCGTTGACCGTGTTGTCGGCTGCCCGGTAGGGCAGGACGCGCATCAGGTAATGGCTGGCGCTGTCGTCGCGGCTCACGCGGCGCTCCACCGGCTTGAGGGTGTGCAGCACCTCGGCCACGTCTTCTGGCAGCCGGCTGTATTGCAGCCGCGACACGATGTCGGTGAGCGGGCGGCCCTGGTCGCCGGGGATCAGCTTGTAGAGGGCGGCCACGGCCGGGGTGAAGCTGCGGATGACCAGGTGGCGGTCGAGGAAGATGGTGGCGATCTCGGTGCTGGCGAACAGGTTGCGCAGGTCGTCGTTGTGGGCGTCGAGTTCCTCCACCTTCTCCGAGAGCCGCGCGTTGACGGTGTTGAGTTCCTCGTTGAGGGACTGCAGCTCTTCCTTCGAGGTTTCCAGCTCCTCGTTGGTCGCCTGCAACTCCTCGTTGGTGGACTGCAGTTCTTCGTTGGCGGTGCGCAGATCGCTCACGGCCAGGTGGTGCTCATCGCCCAGCGTCTGCAGATCATCGCGTGAGCGCGACACCTCGCCCTGCAGGCCCTCGAAGGCCCGGTTGCGCGAGCCCATGCGGTCCCACAGATCCAGCAGGGGTTTGCCGAGCTGCGAGGCCCAGCCACGCGGCAGATCGGCGGCGGTGTTTTGTTGTCCCTGCGGCCCATCGGGCGGTGCCGGTCGTCTCGTGGCCGGTTCCTGCAGATGCCGTGCGGTGAAACTGGCCAGCGAGCTGCCGGGCTGCTGGTGATGGACGCGGTCGGGCAGGCCGGGTGAGCGGCCGTTCACCAGGTCCATGCGCAGCTGCAGGGAGGGGCTCTTGACGTTGCGCTTGAAAAAAATGCGTGACACCCGGTCCAGCGGCGCGAACAGGTCGTCGTTCTTCGCCACCGATTCCGAGCGGCCCAGCACCAGGATGCCATCGGGTTTGAGCGCGTAGTGAAAGAGCGGAATCACCGCCTCCTGCGCCTCGGTGTCGAGGTAGATCAGCAGGTTGCGGCACGACACCAGGTCCAGCTTGGACAGGGGCGGGTCGCGCAGCAGGTTGTGCTCGGAGAACGTGCACAACTCGCGCACTTCGCGTGCCACCACAAAGCCGGTCTGGGCCGGCCTGAAGAAGCGGTCACGCCGTGCCGGCGTCAGGCCCTCGAGCAGCGTGGCGGGGTAGCGCCCCAGGCGGGCGGTGGCAATGGCCGCCAGGTCGATGTCGGTGGCGAAGAGCTGCACCCGGGGCGTCCAGCTCAGTCGGTCCATCTGCTCGCGCAGCAGGATCGCCAGCGAATACGCCTCCTCCCCGGTGGCGCAGCCGGGCACCCAGACGCGCACCGCGGCCTCGGGCTGCAGGTTCTGGAACAGGCGCGGGATGACCTGTGTTTCCAGCGTGTGGAAGGTGTCCTTGTCGCGAAAGAACCGCGTCACGCTGATGAGCAGGTCGCGGAACAGGGCCCTGGGTTCTTCCGGATCGGCGTGCAGTTGCTCGATGTAGGCCTGCAGCGTGGTGGCCCCCACCACCTGCATGCGGCGCTGGACGCGGCGCAGGAAGGTCTTGTCGCGGTAACCGCTGAAATCGTGCCCCAGGCGGTCCAGCAGAATGGAGCAGATTTGCAGCCGCGCGGCTTCCACCTGCTCGGCTGTTTCCTGCGGTGAGGCCAGCGTGCTCAGGCGGCTGCCGCGCAGGCGCAGCAACTCGGCGGGAATGTCTTCCACCGACGTCACCAGGTCCACCGAGCCGGTGGCGATGGCCGCGCCC